>NZ_DKHD01000055.1:3351-40070 GCF_002453565.1 Pseudomonas sp. UBA6753
GGGGGGGGCCCCCCCCCCCGCGAAGGGCTGCGCAGCAGCCCCAAATTCTCACAGGCATAAAAAAACCAGCCCGAAGGCTGGTTCTCTTTCAACGCAAAGGCCAATCAACCACGCGGTTTGCTGCGGCCACGCCCTGCCGGCTTGTCACCTTCAGGCTTGGCCGGACGCTTGCGCATCTCGCTCGGGCGCTCGGCCACGGTGCTGCCACGGCCGGTCTTGCGCGGAGCCTCTTCACGCGTCTGGCGCGCCGGGCGCTCACCGGCAGCAGCACCTTCGTGAGCCGGGCGCAGGCTGCGCACGCGCTCGCCACGGCCCAGCGGGCGGGTCGACTTGCGCTGCAGGCGCTCCATCTTGTCCTTGGCCTTGAGCTTCATGGCTGGCAGCGCCACCGGCTGCAGGCCAACTTCAGCAGCGAGGATGTCGATTTCGCCCTGGCTCATTTCACGCCAGCGGCCCATCGGCAGGTCGGAGTTGAGGAACACCGGGCCGAAACGCACGCGCTTCAGGCGGCTGACCACCATGCCCTGAGACTCCCACAGGCGACGCACCTCACGGTTGCGGCCTTCCATCACCACGCAGTGGTACCAGTGGTTGAAGCCTTCGCCACCTGGTGCCTTCTGGATGTCGGTGAACTTGGCCGGGCCATCTTCCAGCATCACGCCGGCCTTCAGGCGCTCGATCATTTCGTCGTCGACCTCACCACGCACACGTACCGCGTACTCACGGTCCATCTCGTAGGACGGGTGCATCAGGCGGTTGGCCAGTTCACCGTCGGTGGTGAACAGCAGCAGGCCGGTGGTGTTGATGTCGAGGCGGCCAATGTTGATCCAGCGGCCTTCTTTCGGCCGTGGCAGGCGGTCGAACACGGTCGGGCGGCCTTCCGGGTCGTCACGGGTGCAGATTTCGCCATCGGGCTTGTTGTACATGATCACCCGACGGGTGGCCTCGGCGGCCTCTTCGCGCTTGATCAACTTGCCATCCACGGCAATGGCGTCGTGCAGGTCGACGCGCTGGCCGAGGGTGGCCTCGACGCCGTTGACCTTGATGCGGCCCTGGCTGATCCAGGCCTCGACGTCACGGCGCGAGCCAACGCCAATGCGCGCCAGCACTTTCTGCAGCTTTTCGCCGGATGGAGGGGTGATTTCGGTATCTTGCAGGTCTTGCTCACTCATCTGGGCACCTCCCGGTGTAGGAATGAAATAAGGGTTCTGGCGACGAACGCGCCAAAAGGCCGCGCATCATACGCGGTTCGGCGGGGGAACGCACTGGAGGGTAGAGGGTTTTGTGGGCTTTGAGAGGGGTTTCTGCCTAATGGTTATGTATTGGCATGGCCGGCCCTTTCGCGGGCACGCCCGCTCCCACAGGTACTGCGCAGCCCTCAGGACCTGTGATATCCCTGTGGGAGCGGGCGTGCCCGCGAATGGGCCGGTACAGGCAACAAAGGAATCAGGGCAGTGACTTGCCCTCTTCTTCCATCGAGGCCTCAGCCTCTTCCTCGCGCAAATCATCGAAATCGGTCTTCAGCCCCTCTTCCATGGCATCCAGCTCCACCAGCAGGCTACGGAAGCTGGTCTCCTCCTTCGGTTCGGCAACCTGTTCCTCTTCCCCAAGGCTGGCATCCGCCAATGCCTGCAGGTGCGCCGGCACTGGCGCATCGTCCGGGTCGAGCAGCGGCTCGGGCTCCATCTCCCGCAGCTCGGCCAAGGCTGGCAGCTCGTCCAGGCTCTTGAGGTTGAAATGGTCGAGAAACGCCTTGGTAGTGGCGAACATCGCCGGCCGCCCGGGCACTTCGCGGTAGCCGACCACGCGGATCCACTCGCGCTCCATCAGGGTCTTGATGATGTTGCTGTTCACCGCCACGCCACGCACATCCTCGATTTCGCCACGGGTGATGGGCTGGCGGTAGGCGATCAGGGCCAGGGTTTCCAGCAGCGCGCGCGAGTAGCGCTGCGGGCGTTCTTCCCACAGGCGCCCGACCCACGGCGCAAAGTCCTCGCGAATCTGCAGGCGGTAACCGCTGGCCACCTCCTTGAGCTCGAAGGCACGGCCATTGCACGACTTGCCCAGCAGCTCCAGAGCCTGCCTGAAGACCTTGGGCTCCGGTCGCTCGGCTTCCTCGAACAGTTCGTACAGGCGCTCCAGGGATTGCGGCTTGCCCGAAGCCAGCAGGAAGGCTTCGATCAGCGACGCCAGGTCGCGGGGTTCATTCAGGTTCATCAGGTTCTTCAACAAGCGCGGGGCGAAGCCGCACGTGGATGGCGGCGAAGGGTTCATTCTGCACCAGTTCGATCAGCGATTCCTTCACCAGCTCGAGAATCGCCATGAAGGTCACCACCACGCCCAGCTTGCCTTCCTCGGCGGCGAACAGCTCGACGAACGGCACGAAACCGCCACCTTTCAGGCGTTCCAGCACCTGGCTCATGCGTTCGCGGGTGGACAAGGTCTCGCGGGTGATCTGATGGCTTTCGAACAGGTCGTTGCGGCGCATCACCTCGGCCATCGACACCAGCAGCTCTTCCAGGCTGACCTGGGGCAACAGCTTGCGCACCTTGGCCTGCGGCGCCTCCAGGCGCGGCACCACCACCTCGCGGCCAACCCGTGGCAATTCATCGATACCTTCGGCGGCGGCCTTGAAGCGTTCGTACTCCTGCAGGCGGCGGATCAGTTCGGCGCGCGGGTCGCCCTCCTCCTCCTCGACGTCGGCCGAGCGCGGCAGCAACATGCGCGACTTGATCTCGGCGAGCATGGCAGCCATCACCAGGTATTCGGCGGCCAGCTCCAGGCGCACGCTCTTCATCAGTTCCACGTAGCCCATATACTGGCGGGTGATTTCCGCCACCGGGATGTCGAGGATGTCGATGTTCTGCTTGCGGATCAGGTACAGCAACAGGTCCAGCGGGCCTTCGAAGGCTTCGAGGATGACTTCCAGGGCGTCCGGCGGGATGTACAGGTCCAGCGGCAGCTCGGTCAGGGCTTCGCCATAGACCAGGGCCAATTGCAGTTGGCGAGGCAACTCGGCCTGTTCGGCCGGCGCCTCGGGCGCTTCCACCTGGCTCACGCGTTGACCAGGAACGGCGTGGGGTCGCCGCAGCCTTCACGGACCAGCTCGGGTTCATCACCGGACAGGTCGATGATGGTCGATGCCTTGAGGTCACCGAAACCGCCGTCGATCACCAGGTCGACATGGTGCTCCAGGCGCTCACGGATCTCGTAAGGGTCGGTCATCGGCTCGGTGTCGCCCGGCAGGATCAGGCTCACACTCATCAACGGCTCGCCCAGTTCAGCCAGCAAGGCCAGGGTGATGGCATGGGCCGGCACCCGTAGCCCGATGGTGCGGCGTTTATCGTGCAACAGCAGGCGCGGCACTTCGCGCGTGCCATTGAGGATGAACGTGTAAGGCCCCGGCACATGTGCCTTGAGCAGACGGAAGGTGCCGGTATCGACCTTGGCGTACAACCCCAGCTGCGACATGTCGCAGCACATCAGGGTGAAGTTGTGGGTCTTGTCCAGCCCGCGCAGGCGCCGCACCCGTTCGATGGCCGCCTTGTCACCCATCTGGCAACCCAGCGCATAGGCCGAATCCGTCGGGTACACCACCACACCGCCCTTGCGGATAATCTCGACGGCCTGCTTGATCAGGCGCTGCTGCGGGTTCTCCGGATGAATCTGGAAAAATTGGCTCACGTAGTCGTCCTGTTCATACCGCCAAAGGCTGTTCATGGCTGAATCGGCGCCACAGAGGTGGCAGGTCCTCGGGCAAAGGCCGGTAGGCACCGATCTCGCCCCAGGTGCCGGGGCCGTGGAAGTCACTGCCAGCGCTTGCCAGCAGGCCGAACTCACGGGTGAGGATGGACATGGTGCCCACCTGCTCGGCAGGCATCATCCCGTTGACCACTTCAAGCGCCTGCCCGCCTGCCTGAATATAGTCGGCAATCAGCCTTCTGCGCTTGCTGCGGGTCAGATCGTAGTGCATGGGATGCGCCAGGCTCACCCAAGCGTTGGACTGGCGCAGGGTGGCGACGGTTTCATCGAGGGTAGGCCAGTGCTGCTTGACGTCCCCCAGCTTGCCGGCGCCCAGCCATTTGCGAAACGCCTCGCCGCGGTCCTTGACGTGCCCGGCACGCACCAGGTACTCGGCAAAATGCGGGCGCGCCGGGGCGTTGCCGCTATCGCCCAGTTCGTGCTGCACGGCGCGGGCGCCGTCGAGGGTACCGGGCATGCCCTTGGCCGCCAGCCGTTTGTCGATTTCTTCGGCGCGCAGCCAGCGGCCACGGTGCAGCGCTTCGATCGCCGCCTGCAGGGGCGGCGCGTCGAGCGGGAAGTCATAGCCCAGCACATGGATGGTCGCGCCACCCCAGGTGCACGACAGCTCCACCCCGCTGACCCAGTGCATGCCCTTGTCGCGGCACGCCTGGCGCGCCTCGGGCAGGCCTTCGATGGTGTCATGGTCGGTCAGTGCCAGCGTTTGCACCCCATGCTCATGGGCCCGGGCGACCAGTATCGAGGGCGACAGGGCGCCGTCGGAGGCCGTGCTGTGACAGTGCAGATCAACATTCATGGAGGAGCGCTTTCGCTGGAATCGATGTTTGTTATTATGCCGTCACATCCCGATTCTGGCTGCCATTGTGAAACAATTCATCGATTTCATCCCGCTGCTGCTGTTCTTCATCGTCTACAAGCTCGACCCGCGCCCCATGGAAGTCGCCGGCCACAGCTTCGAATTCGGCGGCATCTACAGCGCCACGGCCATGCTGATCATCAGCTCGCTGGTGGTTTACGGCGCGCTGTTCCTGCGCCAGCGCAAGCTGGAAAAGGGCCAGTGGCTGACCTTGGTAGCCTGCCTGGTGTTCGGCGGCCTGACCCTGACCTTCCACAGCGAAACCTTCCTGAAGTGGAAGGCGCCGGTGGTGAACTGGCTGTTCGCCCTGGGCTTCGCCGGTAGCCACTTCATCGGCGACCGGGTGCTGATCAAGCGCATCATGGGCCACGCCCTGAGCCTGCCCGATGCCATCTGGACCCGCCTGAACCTGGCCTGGATCGGCTTCTTCCTGTTCTGTGGCGCGGCCAACCTGTTCGTCGCCTTCACCTTCCAGGACTTCTGGGTCGACTTCAAGGTGTTCGGCAGCCTGGGCATGACCGTGATGTTCCTGGTAGCGCAGGGCGTGTACCTGTCGCGCCACCTGCACGACGACCCTTCTACCTCCAAACCCAAGGATTGACATGCTCTACGCCATCATCGCCAGCGACGTCGCAAACTCCCTGGAAAAGCGCCTGGCCGCCCGCCCGGCGCACATCGAACGCCTGCAGCAGCTGAAGGCCGAGGGCCGCGTGGTACTGGCCGGCCCGCACCCGGCCATCGACAGCAACGACCCGGGCGAAGCGGGTTTCAGCGGCAGCCTGATAGTTGCCGAGTTCGACTCCCTGGCCGCGGCGCAGGCCTGGGCCGATGCCGACCCTTACATTGCCGCGGGCGTGTACGACAAGGTGGTGGTAAAGCCGTTCAAGCAAGTGCTGCCTTGATCTGAGACGGCGTGGGCTTCTTCGCGGGCTTGCCCGCTCCCACAGGGACACCACAGGTCCTGAGGTTTGTGGGTTACCTGTGGGAGCGGGCAAGCCCGCGAAGAAGCCCACGCGGTACCGGCAGTTATACTGTTGCCATCAGTCTGCGGTATCTTTGCCACTGGCGGGCCGAATAGCCGCCGTCAATGGTTGAATTGAGTGAGTCATGAGCGAGCTGTTACTGATAGATGATGACCAGGAGCTGTGCGAGCTGCTCGGCAGCTGGCTGACCCAGGAAGGGTTTACCGTGCGCGCCTGCCACGATGGCCAGAGCGCACGCCAGGCCCTGGCCACGCATGCCCCGGCGGCCGTGGTGCTGGACGTGATGCTGCCCGACGGCAGTGGCCTGGAACTGCTCAAGCAGTTGCGCAGCGAGCATGCCGAACTGCCGGTGCTGATGCTCTCGGCCCGCGGCGAGCCGCTGGACCGCATCCTCGGCCTGGAACTGGGCGCCGACGACTATCTGGCCAAACCTTGCGACCCGCGTGAACTCACCGCTCGCCTGCGTGCCGTGCTGCGCCGCAGCCACCCCACCGCCACCACCAGCCAGGTGGAACTGGGCGACCTGGTCTACAGCCCTGCCCGTGGCGTGGCCAGCATCGATGGCCGCGAAATGACCCTGACCCTGTCCGAAAGCCGCATTCTCGAAGCCCTGCTGCGCCAACCCGGCGAGCCGCTGGACAAGCAGGAACTGGCGCAGATCGGCCTGGGCCGCAAGCTGACCCTGTACGACCGCAGCCTGGACATGCACGTCAGCAACCTGCGCAAGAAGATCGGCCCCCACGCCGATGGCCGGCCGCGCATCGTCGCCCTGCGCAGCCGTGGTTATTACTACTGCCTCTGAACATCTTTACCGAGCCTTTACCATCCACTGACCGCGCTTGACGGTGATCTCCCTAGACTGTGCTCATCCGGTAACCACCGGCCCATGAAAGGAGAGACACCATGCGCAAGACCCTTATCGCCCTGATGTTCGCCGCCGCCCTGCCGACCGTGGCCATGGCCATGCCTGAAGGCGGCCCGCGCCACGACGGCCCACATCATCGCGGTGATGCGCCTTTCCACCAACTGGACCTGAGCCGTGACCAGCGCCAGCAGATCGGCAAACTGATGGGCGAGCAGATGAAACAGCGCCGCGACATCACCGAGCGCTACCTGTCCAAACTGCCGGCCGCCGACCAGAAGGCGCTGAAGGACGAACTGCAGGCCAACCGCGACAAGACCGACAGCGCGGTCCGTGCCCTGCTCAAGCCAGAGCAGCAGAAGAAGTTCGACGAACTGCAGAAGGAACGCGCCGCACAGAAAGCCGAGTGGCAGGAGTTCCAGGCCTGGAAAGCTGAAAAAGGCAACAAGGCCCAGTAAGCTGTCCGCCCGATGCCCGGCCCGCCTCAGTGCGAGCCGGGCTTTTCTTGTTTGCAGGAGGTGCACTTGCGTTCACTGTTCTGGCGCATCCTGGCCAGTTTCTGGCTGGCCATCACCCTGGTTGCGGGCCTGTCGATCCTGCTGGGCCATATGCTCAACCAGGACGCCTGGATCCTCAGCCGCCACCCGGGCCTGAATACCCTGGCCAGCAAGTGGGCCAAGCATTACGAACAGGAAGGCCTGGCTTCGGCACAGCACTTCCTGGAACGGCGCAAGGACCGCTACAAGATCGACGTGCAGGTGCTCGACGACAGTGGCGAAGCCGTGGTGCCCGGCACCTTCCCGCGCCGTGCGGCGGCCTTCGAGGCACGCCAGCACAATGACCAGCGGCGCCTGCCGTGGCGCCGGTTGACCGAGGAATACACCAGCCCCGACACCGGCGAGACGTACCTGCTGATCTATCGCATCCCCCACCCGGCGCTGGATGCCTGGCACCGCGAAAGCCTGTTGTGGCCGCTCAGTGCGCTGGGCATTGCCCTGGTGGTGCTGACCCTGTTCAGCCTGCTGGTGACCCTGTCCATCACCCGCCCGCTCAGCCGCCTGCGCAGCGCCGTGCATGACCTGGGCCAGACCACCTACCAGCAGAACAGCCTGGCGCAGCTGGCGGCGCGGCGTGACGAGTTCGGCGTGCTGGCCAAGGACTTCAACAAGATGGGGGCGCGCCTGCAAAGCACCATCGGCAGCCAGCGCCAGTTGCTGCGCGATGTGTCCCATGAACTGCGCTCGCCGCTGGCCAGGCTGCGTATCGCCCTGGCCTTGGCCGAGCGCGCCGAGCCTGAGCAGCGTGAGGCGCTGTGGCCACGCCTGACCCGCGAATGCGACCGTCTGGAAGACCTGATCAGCGAAATTCTCGCCCTGGCGCGGGTCGATGCCGAACAGGCCCATGCCGAGCCGGTCGACCTCAACGCCCTGCTCGGCAGCGTGCGCAAGGACGCCCAGCTCAGCGCACCAGAGCAGGACGTGCGCCTGGAGGCACAACCGGGGTTGACCTTGCAGGGTTGGCCAACGCTGATCGAGCGTGCCGTGGACAACCTGCTGCGCAACGCCCTGCGCTTCAACCCGCAGGGCCAGCCAATCGAAGTCAGCGCCATGCGCGAGCAGGATCGTATCGTGATCAGCGTGCGTGACCATGGGCCGGGAGCGGCGGCGGAACACCTGGCGCAGCTGGGGGAACCGTTCTTCCGTGCGCCGGGGCAGGATGCGCCGGGGCATGGACTGGGGCTGGCGATTGCACGCAAGGCGGCAGAGCGGCATGGCGGCAGCCTGGCGCTGGAGAACCATCCACAGGGGGGCTTTGTGGCGCGGCTGGAGTTGCCTGTGACTGAAGCGACAGGCAGTTGATGTGATGTAAATGCATCCGGCCTCTTCGCGGGCTTGCCCGCTCCCACAAGTACAACACTGCCGTCAAGGCCTGTGTAGTACCTGTGGGAGCGGGCGAGCCCGCGAAGAGGCCAGCAGCCCTTATGGAGCAATCAGCCCAAGGCCGCGTTACTCGCCCCAGGCACTGACGAAATCAGCAGTTTCCAGAATCGGCGCGGTGCGCGGCTCGGTCAGCGGCGTACCCACATACAGATACCCGATCAGCTCCTCGTTCGCGGCCAGCCCCAGGCCCTTGTGCACATGGGCATCGAAAGCCATGTCCCCAGTGCGCCACACCGCACCGATACCTTGCGCATGCGCCGCAATCAGAATGCCGTGCGCCGCACAGCCTGCCGCCAGCCGCTGCTCGGACTTGGGCACCTTGAAGTGGTCCTGCAGCTTGGCAACGACCACGATCAGCAACGGCGCCCGCAGGGGCATGGCGCGGGCCTTGTCCAAAGCAGCCTGGCTGGCATCCCCCTTGTGCTGCAGCGCTTCGGCGAACAGCTCACCCAGCTTCTCGCGGCCCTGGCCCTCGATGGTGAGAAAGCGCCACGGCCGCAGCTGGCCGTGGTCCGGAGCGCGCAGGGCGGCCTGGAACAGCGCCTCGCGCTGGGCGGCATTGGGCGCCGGGTCGGTCAGGCGTGGCACGGAAACACGGTTGAGCAATGCGTCGAGAGCCTCCATCGGCTACCCTCCTGGCAGGTAAATGTGCCGCCATTCTAGCGTTTACATCACCAGACCCATAGGTAGAATGGCGCCCTTCCGTTTCGAGTCAGAGCAGATCACATGGCGTTGCCGACCTTAAGGATCATTGGTTTCATCATCGGCATCTTCCTGATTACCCTCGCCGTCAGCATGGCCGTGCCCATGGCGACCCTGGTGATCTTCGAACGCACCCGTGACATGCCGTCGTTCCTCTGGTCGAGCCTGATCACCTTCATTGCCGGCCTGGCCCTGGTGCTCCAGGGCCGCCCCGAGCATGTGCACCTGCGCCCGCGCGACATGTACCTGCTGACCGTCAGCAGCTGGCTGGTGGTGTGCGTGTTCGCCGCCCTGCCATTCCTGCTGACCCAGCACATCAGCTACACCGACGCCTTCTTCGAAAGCATGTCGGGCATTACCGCCACCGGCGCCACGGTGCTCAGCGGGCTGGACAACATGTCACCGGGCATCCTGATGTGGCGTTCGATGCTGCACTGGCTCGGCGGCATCGGCTTCATCGGCATGGCGGTAGCGATCCTGCCGCTGCTGCGCATCGGTGGCATGCGCCTGTTCCAGACCGAATCGTCCGACCGCTCGGAGAAAGTCATGCCGCGCTCGCACATGGTCGCCAAGTCGATCGTGGGGGTATACGTCGGCTTCTCGATCCTGGGCGCGCTGGGATTCTGGTGGGCCGGCATGAGCCCGTTCGATGCGATCAACCACGCCATGTCGGCGATTTCCACTGGCGGGTTTTCCACCTCCGACCAGTCGCTGGCCAAGTGGGATATCCCGGCCGTGCACTGGGTCGCGGTGGTGGTGATGATCCTCGGCAGCCTGCCCTTCACCCTTTACGTGGCAACCCTGCGCGGCAACCGCAAGGCACTGATCCGCGACCAGCAGGTGCAGGGTTTGCTGGGCATGCTGGTGGTCACCTGGCTGGTGCTTGGCACCTGGTACTGGGCCACCACCAACCTGCACTGGCTCGACGCCCTGCGCCACGTGGCGCTGAACGTGACTTCGGTGGTCACCACCACCGGCTTCGCCCTGGGTGACTACAGCTTGTGGGGCAACTTCTCGCTGATGCTGTTCTTCTACCTGGGCTTCGTCGGCGGCTGCTCCGGCTCGACGGCGGGTGGCATCAAGATCTTCCGCTTCCAGGTCGCCTACATTCTGCTCAAGGCCAGCCTCAACCAGCTGATCCATCCACGCGCGGTGATCAAGCAGAAGTACAACGGCCACCGCCTCGACGAAGAAATCGTGCGTTCGATCCTGACTTTCTCGTTCTTCTTCGCCATCACCATCTGCGTCATGGCGCTGCTGCTGTCGTTGCTTGGCGTGGACTGGATGACCGCCCTGACCGGCGCTGCCGGCACGGTCTCGGGTGTAGGCCCGGGCCTGGGTGAAGTGATCGGCCCGTCGGGCAACTACGCCACGCTGCCGGACGCTGCCAAGTGGATTCTCGCCAGCGGCATGCTGCTCGGCCGATTGGAAATCATCACCGTGCTAGTGTTGTGCATGCCGGCGTTCTGGCGTCACTGACCACCTCAGGCTCGGCACCCAGGCGGGCGCGGTACTCACCGGGTGTGGCATGGAACCAGCGGCGGAACGCCCGGTAGAAGTTGCTGGGGTCGGCAAAACCCAGCAGGTAGGCGGTTTCCAGCAGGGTCATGCCTGGCTGCGCCAGGTACTGTTCGGCCAATTCGCGGCGGGTATCGTCGAGCAGGGTCTGGAAGCTGGTGCCTTCTTCCTGCAGCCGCCGCTGCAAGGTGCGCTGGGACAGGTGCAGGGCCTGGGCCAGGGTTTCGCGCTTGGGCTCGCCCTGCGGCAGGATACGGCACAGTACCTGGCGCACGCGGTGGGTGACCCGGCTTTCCGAGAAGCGCGCCAGGTATTCGCCGGCAAAGCGGTCATGCAGGATGGCCATGGCTTCGTTGGCGGTGGGCAGCGGCGCCTCCATGTCGGCGCGCTCGAACACCAGCGCATCGTGCGGCGCACCGAACACCAGCGGCGAATGGAACGCCACCTTGTACGGCTCGATATTCTTTGGCTGCGGCCCCTGCACCAGCACCCGGCGCGGTTGCACCGGCCGACCGCTGAGCCAGCTGCACAGCGCCAGCGCGCAGGCCAGCGATGCCTCGGCACTGTGCCGGGTCGGTGGCAGGTGGTCGCCGTGTACGGTCAGGATCAGCGAATAGCCCTCGGGGCCTAGGACGAAGCTGAGGTCGGAGCTTTCGGCGATGATGCGCTGGTAACGCACCAGGCGCTCGAAGCCTTCGGCCAGGGTGCGGCTGGACATCAACGCATAGCCCACCACATGGAACGACGCCGGGCGCACCACCCGCGCCATGTTCAGGCCTATGGCCTCGTTGCCCGACAGTTCCACTGCCAGTTGCCACAGCCGGGTCATGGAGTCCTGGGGGAAGCGCGCGTCGGGGTCGTCGAGGGCAGCGAAATCCAGCCCCAGCTGCTTGAACATGGCACGGCAGTCCAGCCCTTCCAGCTCGAGTGCCTTCACGATCCCTGATGCCCAGCTGGCTGACGTGGTTCTTTCGCTCATGACAGGCATTTATGCTGACCGCTCCTGCGGTGAACCCCAAGGATATTCAATTGGCGCCTATTGTCACTGATAGGCCTCGCCAGTCACTCTAGACTCGATTCAGGCTCCACGCCGTGCATCTTGTCCAGAAGTATTAATCCCGGAGCACTGTCATGAACCGCACAGCGCAGTTTCGCAGTTTTGCCGAGTTCTACCCTTACTACCTGGGGGAGCACAGCAACCCCACCTGCCGCCGCCTGCACTTCGTCGGCACCAGCCTGGTGATAGCCCTGCTGGCCTATATCATCGGCAGTGGCAAATGGTTGTTGCTGCTGGCCTTGCCCGTGTTCGGCTACGGCTTTGCCTGGGTCGGGCATTTCTTTTTCGAAAAGAACCGGCCTGCGACCTTTACCCATCCGCTGTATAGCCTGATCGGGGATTTCGTGATGTTCAGGGATATCCTGTTGGGCAAGATCAGCCTGTAGATTTTTTGGGGCCGCATTACGGCCTGTGGGAGCGGCCTTGTGTCGCGAAAGGGCTGCAAGGCAGCCCCCTTGGCCTTCAACCCCTACGCCGGTTCGCGCACCGCCGCCGCTGCCTGCGCTTCACGCGCCTGCGCCTCCGCCAGCCGATAAAGCTCGATCGTGCCATCCCAATGCTCGATCAGGGCCGTGCACGACTCCACCCAATCCCCGCAATTGAGGTACTCCACCTCCCCCACCTGGCGAATCTCGGCATGGTGGATATGCCCACACACCACCCCATGAAAACCGCGGCGGGTGCACTCGTGGGCTATGGCATCCTCGAAGTCGCTGATGAAGTTCACCGCGCCTTTGACCTTGTGCTTCAGGTATGCCGACAGTGACCAATAGCCGTATCCATAGCGGGCACGCCAGTGGTTGAGCCAGCGGTTGAGCACCAGGGTGAACTCGTAGGCACGGTCACCGAGGAACGCCAGCCAGCGGTGGTAACGGGTAATCACGTCGAACTGGTCGCCATGGATCACCAGCAGGCGGCGGCCATCGGCGGTCAGGTGCTCGGCCTCGTCCACCAGCTGGATGTTGCCGAGGATCAGCTTGGAGTAACGGCGCAGGAATTCGTCATGGTTGCCGGTGACGTAGATCACCTCGGTGCCGCGCTTGCTCATGGTCAGCAGGCGGCGGATCACGTTGGTATGGGCTTGAGGCCAGTAGATTCCGCCGCGCAGCTTCCAGCCATCGATGATATCGCCCACCAGGTAGATGCGGTCGGCCTGGTAGCCCTTGAGGAACTGCGACAGGTGTTCGGCCTGGCAGTCGCGGGTGCCCAGATGCACATCGGAAATCCACAGGGTACGCACGCGTTGCTTGCGCGAGGGACGGGACAGTTCGGCATGGGTCATGGGCAGGCTCCGGCGCAGTTTGCTGGAGACTGGCAGGCGCGGATGACAGCGCAGTGGCAAAACCGTTACGAGTGATGGACTGCAGGGAATGAGGCACAATGCGGTTCTGCCCTGCGAGGACGACTCTCCCCATGACCGCCGGCCCGATCCTCTCGCTGCGCCATTACCGCGACAGCCTGATCGCCCACAGCCACGAATACCCGCAACTGGTGTTCGGCCTGCGCGGGCGCCTGGAGTTCGAGGTGCAGGGGCATGGCGCCGGGATCGATCGACAGGGGCTGATCGTGGTACCGGCGGGCGCCCATCACACCTGCACCAGCGATGGCGGCAGCGATTGCCTGGTGCTGGATGTACCAGGGGACCACTGGTTGCGCGAGCAACTGGGCGAACATGCCGATGCCAGCCGCCGCCTGCTCGACCGCCCCGCCGCCCTGGGCCTGGACGAGCGCCAGCAGCAATTGGTGGACTGGCTGGCGACCAGCCCCATGCACGACCCGCTGATTGCCCGGCAAGGGGCAGCGCTGCTGCTGGCCAGCCTCAACCCCACGGCGGCAGCCAGCGTCGCGGCCAGCCAGCGCCTGCCCTATGCCGCCTTCGATGCGCATATCGAGCGGCATGCCGCCTACCCGCTGCAAGTGGCTGACCTGGCGCGCATCGCCGGGTTGTCCAGTGCCCGCCTGCATGCGCGCTTTACCGCAGAATGCGGGATGACGCCGATGGACTACATTCGCCAGCGGCGCTTGCTCAAGGCGCGGCGGCTGGTGATGCAAACCTTGTTACCGATGGGGGAGATTGCGGCGCAGGTGGGGTACAGCTCGCAGAGTGCGTTTTCGGCGGCGATGTTGCGGGCGTTCGGGTGTACGCCGCTGGCATTGCGGCGAGAGTCTGGCGACAACTCACACTAGCCTTGCGACAGAATGCATTCTTCTGAGCCTATACACTGAGCCTGTACCGGCCCTTTCGCGGGCGCGCCCGCTCCCACAGGTGTTGCACCGTTTTCAACACCTGTGCAGTACCTGTGGGAGCGGGCATGCCCGCGAAGAGGCCGGCACAGCCAGTAGAGATCTTGAGCAAGGACCACCCATGAACCACCGCACCGCCCTCGGCGCCCTGCACATCGGCGCGCTGTTCTTCGGCCTCACCGGCGTCTTCGGCAAACTGGCCGCCAGCGCCAGCCCGGCGATCATCGTCTTCGGCCGCGCCGCCTTCGCCGTGCTCGCCCTGGCCCTGTTCGCCAGCCTGGCCGGGCCGGGCTGGCAACGCCTGAGCGGCCAGGACGCCCGCCGCCTGCTGCTCGGCGGCGTGCTGCTGGCCGGGCACTGGGTCAGTTTCTTCATCGCGGTAAAGGTCGCCGGCGTGGCCATCGCCACCCTCGGCTTCGCCAGCTTCCCGGCCTTTACCGTGATCCTCGAAGGCCTGCTGTTCCGCGAACGCATCCGCCGCAACGAGGCTTTGCTGGTGTTGCTGGTCAGCATCGGCCTGGTACTGGTCACACCGGCATTCGACCTGGCCAGTGAAGCCACCGGCGGCCTGCTCTGGTCATTGCTGTCGGGGCTGCTGTTCTCCCTGCTGTCACTCACCAACCGCGCAGGCTCCGGCCGTCTGCCTGCAGTGCAGGCGGCGCTGTGGCAGAACCTGGTGGTGGGCTTGTGCCTGCTGCCGTTCGCGGCACCGGACCTGGCCGGCGTAGCCACCATGGACTGGCTGTGGATCGCCCTGCTCGGCATCTTCTGCACCGGCGTGGCGCACAGCCTGTTCGTCGCCAGCCTGTCGGTGATCAAGGCGCGCACCGCCGCCGTGGTATTCGGCATGGAACCGGTCTACGGCATTGCCGTGGCCTGGGTGGTGTTCGCCGAAACCCCGACCCTGCGCATGCTGCTGGGCGGCGCGCTGATCATCTTCGCCATCGTGCTGTCCAGCCGCCTGGCCGCCGAGCAACCGCCCAGGCAGCGGCCATTGGCCGAGGGCGCCTGACTCAGCGGTCGTTGTGGCCCAGGTCACGCTGTGGGTCGATCTGGTCGCGCACCCGCTGCTTCAGCACCTTGGCCTCGGGGAAGCCACCGTCGGCCTTGCGCTCCCAGATCTGCACACCATTGCAGGTGATGCGGAAGATACCGCCGGTGCCAGGCTCCAGGGCCACCCGGCCAAGGTCGTCGGTGAAGGTGCTGAGCAGTTCCTGGGCCAGCCAGGCGGCACGCAGCAGCCATTGGCACTGCGTGCAATACGTGATGACGATTTCCGGTTTGCTGTCGGCCATGGTGAGGCATCTCCAGGTGAGGGGCCGCTTATACTAGCGGTCTTTAGCCCACGGTTTGAGACTCACGATGCGCCGTTTGCTGTTCTGTTTCCTGCTCACCCTCACCTCCCTCACGGTATTCGCCGCCGAACCGGCCAGGCCCAAGGTTGGCCTGGTGCTGTCGGGGGGCGCGGCCCGTGGTCTGGCCCACATCGGTGTGCTCAAGGCCCTGGAGGAACAGGGCGTGCGCATCGACGCCATCGCCGGCACCAGCATGGGCGCGGTGGTCGGCGGCCTGTATGCCTCGGGCTACAGTGTCGAAGAGCTGGAAAAACTCGCCACCACCCTCGACTGGCAACAGGCGCTGTCCGACGCCCCGCCGCGCAAGGACGTGCCGTTCCGGCGCAAGCAGGATGACCGCGACTTCCTGGTCAAGCAGAAGCTCAGCTTTCGCGACGACGGCAGCCTGGGCCTGCCGCTGGGGGTGATCCAGGGCCAGAACCTGGCGCTGTTGCTGGAAAGCAAGCTGGCGCACACCGCCGACACCCGTGACTTCGACAAGCTGCCCATTCCCTTCCGCGCAGTGGCCACCGACATTGCCAGTGGCGAAAAGGTGGTGTTCCGCCGTGGCCACCTGCCCCAGGTGATCCGCGCCAGCATGTCGATCCCGGCGGTGTTCGCCCCGGTCGAACTGGACGGCCGGCTGCTGGTGGACGGCGGCATGGTCGACAACATCCCGGTGGACGTCGCCCGCGAAATGGGTGTGGACCTGGCCATCGTGGTCGACATCGGCACCCCGCTGCGTGACCGCAAGCAGCTGGCCACGGTGGTCGATGTGCTCAACCAGTCGATCACCCTGATGACCCGGCGCAACTCGGAAGAACAACTGGCCAGCCTGCACCGCGACGACATCCTCATCCAGCCACCGCTGACTGTCTTTGGGGTCACCGATTTTGGCCGCGCCCGGGAAATGATCGAGGCAGGCTACCGCGCCACCCGCCTGCTCGACCCGCGCCTTGCCGCCCTGCGCCAGCCCGAAGGCGACAGCAGCCTGGCCGTGGCCCGCTCGCCGCGCCAACGCACGCCGACGATCACCGCGATCAGGATCGAAAACGACTCCAAGGTCAGCGACGAGGTCATCCGCTCGTACATCCGCCAACCGATCGATGCGCCGCTGGAGCTAGGCCGCCTGCAGACCGACATGGGCACGCTGTACGGCCTGGACTACTTCGACCGGGTGCAGTACCGCGTGGTGCACAAGGGCGACGACAACACCCTGGTGATCAACGCCCGCGGCCGACGCGGTGGCACCGACTACCTGCGCCTGGGCCTGAACCTGTCGGACGACCTGCGCGGCGACAGCGCCTTCAACCTGGGCGCCAGCTACCGGGTCAACGGCATCAACAGCCTCGGCGCCGAATGGTTGACCCGTGGCCAGATCGGCGACCAGCAGGAGTTGTACAGCGAGTTCTACCAGCCGCTGGACGTGGGCTCGCGCTACTTCATCGCGCCGTACCTGGACTTCAGCTCGCAGAACATCGAAGCCACCCTGGACAACGACCCGGTGGCCGAGTACCGCCTGGAGCGTTACGGCTTTGGCCTTAACGTGGGGCGGCAGATCGGTACCAATGGCGAAGTGCGCCTGGGCGTGGGCAAGGCCTGGGGCGAGGCCGAGGTACGCATCGGCGACCAGGACCTGCCCAAGGTCAGTTTCAACGAAGGTTTCTACGAGCTGAAGTACTCGTTCGACACCCTCGACAATGTGTACTTCCCGCACAGCGGCGAGGATATCGGCCTCACCTTGCGCAAGTATGACCAGTCGCTGGATTCCGACCAGGATTACCGGCAGTGGATGTTCAACCTGGACAAGGCCCTCAGCAGCGGGCCGAACACCTTCGTGCTGGGCGGGCGCTACGGGCGCACGCTGGATGATACCGAAGTGGTGACGTCGAGCTTCGTGCTGGGTGGCGCGCGGGAGCTGTCAGGCTTCCGCCAGGACTCGGTGTCGGGGCAGAACGTGAGCCTGATGCGCATGGTCTACTATCGCCGCCTGACACCACGGGCCTACGTGCCACTGGACTTCCCGCTGTACATCGGCGGGTCGCTGGAGCGAGGGCGGGCGTGGAACAACGACAACGATTTCGACAGTGGCTACATCAATGCGGCGAGCATCTTCCTGGGGCTGGAGACGCCGTTGGGGCCGTTGAACCTGAGCTACGGGGCCAACAGTGCGCATGAGCAGGCGGTGTACCTGAACCTTGGGCATACCTTCTAGGGCTTCATCACTTTCAGGGCCGGTGAGATCCCTGTGGGAGCGGGTTCACCCGCGAAGCAGGCGACGCGGTGCATGGCACCGGCTGCGCCGGTGTTCGCGGCTAAAGCCGCTCCCACAGGGACAGCGCCAACTTGAAGGCCGCAAAGCGGCCCCAGGCCCCCTCAGGATTTCTCCAGGTTGGCCAGGATCTTGGCATGCACCCGCATGCACACCTGCAGCTCCGCCTCGTCCACCCCGGTGAACAGCTCTACCCGCAGTTGATTGGCAATGGTCTCGATCTGGTCGATCAGTGGCTTGGCCGGCGGGCACAGCACAATCTTCTTCGCCCGCCGGTCTTCCAGCACCGCTTGCCGGCGTACCAGCCCCTGCGCCTCCAGGCTGTCGAGCAGGCGCGCCAAGGTCGGGCCTTCGACGCCCACGCTCTGGGCCAGCTCACGCTGGGTCGGGGCCTCTTCGAAACGGGCCAGGTGCAGCAACACCAGCCAGCGCGCCTGGGACAGGTTGAGCCCGGCCAGGCGGCGGTCCAGCTCGGCACGCCAACCCCGGGACATCTGGGCCAGCTGCATGCCGAAGCGGTGTTGGTTGTCGGTCAGGGGCATAAGCAACTCATTGAACAGATCTAATTATTAGGCAGCTAACCATGGCCCGTCCCACGAGGCAAGGCTCGGGCACCCTGGAATGTTCGATAATCGTCAAAAAACATGACAAAGGTCAGCAGATGGCAGTTCTGCCTTCGATCCTGTCGTCACTTACAGCTCGAACTCGGCCGCCAGCGCAGCCCGCACGCAGTACAGCACGCCCTCCGGTACCCGCGCCCCGAACAGCGGCGCAATCGCCGATACCGGTGGCAGCTCGCCCTCGCCATCGAGGAAGGCATCCTGCACTTCCATCAACAGGTCTTCCGGCAGGTCCAGGGCCTGTTCCAGGCTCAGTTCCTGGCGGCCCAGCGCCTCGGCCAACAGGCTGTAGACGTTCTTCTCGCTGCAGTTGAGCTGCCCGGCGATCTGCGCCGGGGTCATGCCGGCACGGGCCAGGCTGACCAGTTCGTGGCGCAGGTCGAGTACCACTTTCGGCGCTTCGTCGGTGCCGCCGCTGTTGTTCAGCACCTCGAGGAAGGCCTGGCCATAACGCTCCAGCTTGCGCGCACCCACGCCGCTGACCTGGGCCATGTCGCTGAGGCTGACCGGCTGGCTGCGCAGCATCTCCAGCAGCGTCGAGTCGGGGAAGATGACGTAGGGCGGCACGCTGTGCTCCTCGGCCAGCTTGCGCCGCAGGGTACGCAGCGCTTCCCACAGTTCGCGCTCTTCGGCACGCACCAGCTGGCTGGCCGGGCTGCCGCCACTGGACGACGAAGTCCTGGCGGTGGTCTGCGGCTTGAGGTCACGGCGCAGCTGCAAGGTCACCTCGCCACGCAGCAGCGGCCGGCAGCTGTCGGACAGACGCAGGCCGCCGTAGCCTTCCAGGTCGATGTCGACCAGGCCGCGCGCCACCAGCTGACGGAACAGTGAACGCCACTCGACTTCGGCCAGCCCCTTGCCGACGCCAAACACCGAGAGCTTCTCGTGGCCGAAATTGCGCACCTTCTCGGTGTCCTTGCCCAGCAGCACATCGACCAGGTGACCGACGCCATAGCGCTGGCCGGTGCGGAACACCGCCGACAGCGCCTGGCGGGCCGGCTCGGTGGCGTCCCAGGTCTGCACCTGGTCGACACAGTTGTCACAGTGCCCGCACGGTTGCTCGAGGGTTTCGTCGAAATAGGCCAGCAGCGACTGGCGGCGGCAGCGGGTTTCTTCGCACAGGGCCAGCATGGCGTCGAGCTTGTGCTGCTCGATGCGCTTGTGGCGCTCGTCACCTTCGGAGTTCTGCAGCATCTGCTTGAGCATCACCATGTCCTGCAGCCCGTAGGCCATCCAGGCATCGGACGGCAGCCCGTCACGGCCGGCACGGCCGGTCTCCTGGTAGTACGCCTCGAGCGACTTGGGCAGGTCAAGGTGGGCGACAAAGCGCACGTTGGGTTTGTCGATACCCATGCCGAAGGCGATGGTGGCGACCATGATCAGCCCTTCCTCGTTGAGGAAGCGGTGCTGGTTGGCCGCACGCGTCTCGGCAGCCAGGCCGGCGTGATAAGGCAGTGCGGGGAAGCCCTGGTCACAGAGGAAGGCGGCGGTTTCGTCGACTTTCTTGCGTGACAGGCAGTAGACGATACCGGCGTTGCCGCGGCGCTCGCCGAGGAACGCCATCAGCTGCTTGCGCGGCGCCTCCTTGGGCACGATGCGGTAGAAGATGTTGGGCCGGTCGAAACTCGACAGGAAGCGCTCGGCGCCTTGCAGGTGCAGGCGCTGGACGATCTCCTCGCGGGTGCGCATGTCGGCGGTGGCGGTCAGCGCAATGCGCGGCACATGCGGGAACAGCTCGGCCAGCTGGCCCAGTTGCAGGTATTCGGGGCGGAAATCGTGGCCCCATTGCGACACGCAGTGGGCCTCGTCGATGGCGAACAGCGAGATATCCAGGTCGCGCAGGAAGTCGAGCATGCGCGGCTGCACCAGGCGCTCGGGCGCCAGGTACAGCATCTTCACTTCGCCACGGCGCAGGCGCCCGGCCAGGTCACGCTGCTGCTCCGGGGTCAGCGTGGAGTTCAGCGCAGCGGCCGGCACACCCAGTTCATCGAGCGTGGCGACCTGGTCGTCCATCAGTGCGATCAATGGCGAGACCACCACCGTCAGGCCCGGGCGCAGCAGCCCCGGCACCTGGAAACACAACGACTTGCCGCCGCCGGTGGGCATCAGCACCAGGGCATCGCCGCCATTGGCCACGCAGTCGATGATCGCTGCCTGGCGCCCGCGGAAACTGTCGTAGCCGAAGACGTCCTTGAGAACGCGCTGAGCCTGTTCGAGCATGTGCAACTCCACAAATCGCCGTACCATCCCGGATACAGGCTGGACGAAAAACCCGCCCCGCACACGCCAAATGCGTAAGCGGTTTTTGCCAGGTAGCCGGCAAACCCTGCCCCTGGATGAAAAATCGCGGAGTATACCGCAGCACCGCCCCGCGCAGGGCACCACGGCGATAGACGTTCCCTTTACCCCGCCGCCGTCGCAAGGTGCTAGAATTCGTTATCGTTTATTCCCCAAGGTAGCCCTGTAATGTCCTTCGCCGAGCAACTGACCCGCCTGCAAGCCTTCCTCGACGCCGACGAGCTGCACGAGGAAGCGCTGGACTATGTCGCCGCCCACGGCTACCTCACCGCCCTGTCGATCAATGCCGAGGAAGTGCCCGAGCGCGAGTGGATCGACGCCCTGTTCGCTGAAGAGCCGCACTACGCCAGCGATGCTCAGCGCACCGAGATCGAGGCCACCCTGGTGGCGCTGAAAGCGCACATCGCCCGCCAGCTGGCCAGCGACGACGAGTTCGAGCTGCCATGCGACCTCGACCTGACCGACGAGCCGGACGATTCCGACCTGCGCGGCTGGTGCATCGGCTTCATGGAAGGCGTATTCCTGCGTGAAGAGGCCTGGTTCGAGAACGCCGAGGAAGAAGTCAGCGAGATGCTGCTGCCGATCATGGTCGGCTCGGGCCTGTTCGACGAGCAGCCGGAGTTCGCCGACATCGCCAGCAATGCCAACCTGCAGGACGACATGATCGTACAGATCCCCGAAGCGCTGACGGCGCTGTTCCTGCTGCTGCATGCCCCAGACGAAAAACCGGCGCTGCTCAAGCCACGCCACCACTAAGTCGCCTGTGCGCTACCTGCTGCTGGCCACCGGCTGGCTCAGCGTCGCGTTGGGGGTGTTGGGGATATTCCTGCCGGTATTGCCCACCACCCCGTTCCTGCTATTGGCGGCCGCCTGCTTTGCCCGCAGCTCGCCGCGCTTTCACCACTGGCTGGTCCATCACCCGAAGCTCGGGCCATGGATCCGTGACTACCTCAGTGGTGAAGGCATCCCCCTCAAGGGCAAGGTCTACGCCATCGGCCTGATGTGGGCCAGCATCGGCCTGTCGTGCTATCTGGTGCCCCTGTTCTGGGCGCGCACCTTCATGTTGACCAGCGCTGTACTGGTAAGCCTGTACATCCTCAGCCAGAAAACCCTGCACAAGCCAAAGTGACAATATTCTGTCGCCAAATATCAATTTCGCCTAACGATTATTCTCCTTATCCGAAATGATTCTGGAACTCTGTTAAACCCCCGTATTAATTGGCTTTCATGGACTTTTCTGCTGCCATTCCCTGGGTCCTTCTGCGAGCCTATTAGACAATTTATATATTATATGGCGATTTGATATGAAGAAATCTTCTTATCTATCGCGTTGAATGTACTTAGCTGTGTTATTAAAAACCTGCAACACTATATGTAATAACTTCATCGTCATTTTTTTGGCGAGCAGCAGGATAAATTCCAGGATCAGGGAGATGTACCATGCGCGTTTTGAACCCCATCACCAGTGCATTACTGTTGGCCCTGGCGAGTGCCAACGTACAGGCGATGTCGATCACCGAGGCTGTCCAGAGCGCCGTGGACTACCACCCGCAGGTCAGCTCCAACCGCAACAGCAAGCTGTCGGCCGATGAAGATGTGAAGTTCGCGCGTGGTGGCTACTACCCTTCCGTGGATCTGGTCGCCGGCTATGGCCGCCAGCGTTCGGACAACACCACGACGCGTGCCGAGGGCAACCACAACAAGGAAACCCTCAACTACACCCAGTCCGAACTGCGCCTGCGGCAAATGATCTTCGACGGCTTCAACACCTCGAATGAAGTGGGCCGCACCGAAGCAGTCTCCACCTCCCGCGCCTACTACACCCAGGCCGTTGCCCAGGATGTCGCCCTGCGTGCAGTCGAGGTGTACCTGGAAGTGCTCAAGCGCCGTGAACTGGTGACCCTGGCCAGGAACAACCTGCAAGCCCACCTACGAGTCAACGACCAGATCGGCCTGCGCAACGAGCGCGGCGTCGGCAGCACCGCCGACCTTGACCAGTCCCGCGCACGTCGCGCCCTGGCGGAAAACAACCTGGACACCGCCGAAGTCGACCTGGCCGATGCCGAGGCCAACTTCTTCAGCGTCGTCGGCCGCATGCCGGACGAGCTGGAAAGCCCGCAGACCATCAAGGGCGAGGTGCCTGGCACCCTCGACGAAGCCCGCGACGGCATGCGCCAGAACAACCCGTACATCAAGTCTGCCCAGGCTGACGTGAATGCTGCCGAGCAGCAATACGAAGTGGCCAAGTCGACCTTCTACCCTCGCTTCGACGCCATTCTGGCTACCGGTGCCAACAACAACACCGGCGGCGAGAAAGGCCACAACAACAACGACTGGCAAGCTGGCGTGGAGATGAACTACAACCTGTTCCGCGGTGGCAGCGACAAGGCTCGCCTGCAGTCCGACGCGCACAAGATCAACCAGGCCCTGGACATCCGCAACAACGCCCTGCGTGAGCTGACCGAAAACCTGAGCCTGGCGTGGAACGCCATGAACAACGCCAGCAAG
The DNA here is from genome assembly GCF_002453565.1 of Pseudomonas sp. UBA6753. Lineage (NCBI taxonomy): Bacteria > Pseudomonadati > Pseudomonadota > Gammaproteobacteria > Pseudomonadales > Pseudomonadaceae > Pseudomonas > Pseudomonas sp. UBA6753. The sequence continues at coordinate 26,308 of NZ_DKHD01000055.1, forward strand.
CAGCTGCCGACTGCGCGTGAATACGCCGAGACCACCAAGCGCGTGCGTGCTGCCTACCAGGACCAGTTCGGCCTGGGCCAACGTACCCTGCTCGACGTGCTCGACAGTGAAAACGAGCTGTACAACGCCGACCGCCGCTACACCGAGGTGCGTTATACCGAGGAGTTCTCGCGCTACCGCGTGCTGGCGACCATGGGCGAGCTGTTGACCAAGCAGCGTATTTCGCTGCCGCCAGAAGCGCTGGCTACCACCGAAGTACGCACCGAGGCACGTTTGCCTGATATGCGTTGATCGGGTTCGAGAGAGCCGGGGCCGCTTTGCGGCCCATCGCCGGCAAGCCAGCTCCCACAGGTACAGCACAAGCTTCACCCTTTGTGTTCCAGCTGTAGAAACCCAAACTTGAGCCCTGCCGCTGCGCCTGTGGGAGCTGGCTTGCCGGCGATAGGGCCCTCACTGCCACCTCACCCCGCACCATGGTTACGCTGGAACGTCTCCAAACCCATGGCCCTGATCTGCCCCTCGATCAACGCCTCGAACGGTGCCAGCAGCGCATCGAAACAGGCAGGCTGCTCCAACGCGTTCAGCGCTCCCACCACCGCCTCGATAGTCGATAACGCCCCCGCCTCCGGCGCCTTGCGCAAGCGGTAGCGTGAAGGCGCGACAGCCCCCAGCGTCACCCGCGGCAACGCCTCCAGCAACGGGTTCAGGTACAACAGCTTGCGCGCCTTGCGCCAGGTGCCGTCGGGCACGATCAACAGCAAGGGTTGGTCGTCCGTCTCGCCATAGGCCAGCAATTCCTGGGCGTCGTCACCCGGGAACAGCAGGGCTGGCCGGTAACCGGGGGTCGCCAGCAATTCATTCAGGTCATCGAATACCTCGCCTACCCGCAATTCGGCATTGTTCAGGCCAAGGGCGGCCAGGCGGGCGGTATTCAGGGCATGGGCGGTTTCATTGGGGTGCTGCAGCAGGATGACGCGGGTGCGGCTGTCGAGTGCGGGGATCAGTGGGCAGAGGCAATGGTCGAGCGGGCGCTGGCAGCGCTCGCAGCGGGGTCTGGGCATGGGGTTCTCCTTGGCAGGAACAGTTTGCCACAGAACCGGGGCCCGCTTTGCGGGCCATTCGCCGGCAAGCCAGCTCCCACAGAATCACCACAGGCCTGAGCCTTGTGCAATACCTGTTGGAGCTGGCTTGCTGGAGAAAACAGGATCACCACAGGCCTGGGCCTTGTGCAATACCTGTGGGAGCTGGCTTGCCGGAGAAAACAGGATCACCACAGGCCTGAGCCTTGTGCAATACCTGTGGGAGCTGGCTTGCCGGCGAAAGGGCCGCAAAGCGGCCCCGGCAATCTCAACGATTGAACCGCTCCGCCAGGCTATGCAGGTACTCCGCCATGCGCTCCAGGTCCTGGCTGATTTCCGCGCCCTGCCTGGCCTGCCCGGCACTCTGGTCGCACAGGTGGGCTATGCGCACGATCTGCTGGTTGATGTCCTCGGCCACATGGCTCTGCTGCTCCGACGCCGTCGCCATCTGCTGGCTCATGCCGGTGATGCGGCTGACCGCCTGGGCAATCCCACTCAACGCTGCCTGCACCGCCTCGACACTGTGCACGCTGTCCCGAGAGATCTGCTCGCCACGGCTGGCGGTGCTCACCGCGCGCTCTGCCCCGGCGCGCAACGAGGCGATGATCTGGTGGATCTCCTCGGTCGAGGCACGGGTGCGCTGGGCCAGCGATCGCACCTCATCCGCCACCACGGCAAACCCGCGCCCCTGTTCGCCGGCACGCGCCGCCTCGATCGCCGCATTGAGCGCCAGCAGGTTGGTCTGCTCGGCGATCGAGGTAATCACATCGACCACGCTGCCAATCGACTGGGTCTGCTCGGCCAGGGCATTGACGGCCTGGCCGATGTCGTTGACCGCATTGCTCATGCTGCCCATGGCTTGCAGGCTCTGCATCGCCAGCTCGCTGCCCTGCTGCGCCAGCTGGTCGGCATCGCCCGCTGCGTGCGCCGTGCTCTGCACGTTATGGGTAACCTGCTGAATGGTCGCCGCCATCTGCGCGATGGCGGCGGCGGACTGGTCGGTCTCGCTGCGCTGGCGGTCGAGCATCTGTGCCTGGGCATCGGACAAGTCGGACGACTGCGCCGCCCGCGACTTCACCCCGACCCCGGCATCCACCAGGCGGGTCAAGGCCGTTTGCAGGCGTGCTTCCTCGCTGATGATGGCAAGATCCAACTGGCCTTGCAGGCCTGGGTTGTCACTGTAGGTCAGTGCCACCAGCGGGCTGGTGAAGGCCTTGGGGTGCTCGGCCAGCGTGCGGCGGATGGCCTGGTTCTGCCGGTGCTCGACCAGATACCAGGCCAGCAGCAGGCTGGCCATCAGCACCCCGAGCGCCGCGTAGGGCGGTAGCCACAGGTAGCCCGCCGCCGACAGCAGGCCCGCACCGATCAATGGCCAACCGTGACCCAGGCCATGCCCCAGACGGGCCGCCCACGGCACCGGTGCGCGGCCAGCCCGCAAGCGCGCGTACAACGCTTCGGCGCGGCGGATCTGCTCACGGGTGGGCACCGAGCGCACCGACTCGTAGCCACTGATGCGGCCCTGCTCGTAGACGGCCGTGACATAGGCGCTGACCCAGTAGTAATCACCGTTCTTCGCCCGGTTCTTGACTACGCCCATCCACGGTTTGCCTTGTTTGATGGTTTCCCACATGTGGCCGAACACGGCCGGAGGCATGTCCGGATGGCGCACCAGGTTGTGGGGTTGGCCGACCAGCTCGTCGTAGGTGAACCCGCTGATCGCCACGAAAGCGTCGTTGCAGTAGGTGATGCGGCTGTTGAGGTCGGTGGTGGAAATCAGGCGCTGATCGTTGGGAAAGGTTCTTTCGTGCTCAGTGACGGGCAAATTCATGCGCATCTTGGGCAATCCTTGCAGGATGAAAGGGAGGTAGACAGCAGCACACACTGATTTGATATATAGCAGGGCGCCATTATGTTGTCGGTCAGCGGCACCAACAATTTAACGGGGGCCGACGAAATACAGCATGTGCCGGACTTCAACCCACGTTGAGCTGGCTTTTCAGCAGGTCGCGGAAAGTCTGGATCAACGGTTCGCGGCTGCGCCCGCGGCGAATGATCAGCGAGAACGGTGCCTGGTAGCCGAAGGTGGACGGCGACAGCACGCGCAAGTCGCCCTTGTCGACCCAGGCCTGGGCATAGTGCTCGGGCAGGTAGCCGATGTAGGCCCCGGAGAGAATCAGGATCAACTGCGCCTCCATGCTCTCCACCGTCGCCGCGCTGTGCTTGAAGCCATGCCGGGCCAGTTCGGCCTGGCTCCAGTAGCCACGCCCGACCATGCGCTGCTGGGTCACCACCTGCTCGGGGATGCGCCGTTCGGCATACAACGGGTGGCGGCTGCTGCAGTACAGCCAGTGCTGCTCACGGTACAGCGGCTGGTAGAGCAGCCCGCTCATGCGCGAGGAAAACGCCCCGATCGCCAGGTCCAGGCGGTTGTCCTGCACGCCCAGTTGCAGCTCGTAAGGGCTGGACACCGACAGGTGCAGGTGCACCGCCGGGTGTTCCTGGCTGTAGGCGCCGATGGCTTCGGCCAGCGGCAAGGCCTGGTCACCGACCGTGGAGTCGATCACCCCCAGGTTGAGGGTGCCGCGCAACTCGCCCTTGAGGGCGGCGGCGTACTGTTCGAAACCGTCCAGCTCGGCCAGCAGGCGCAGGGTTTCCTGGTGGAACAGCTCGCCCTTGCTGGTGAGGCTGAAGCCGCCACGGCCGCGGTGGCACAGTACGATCCCCAGGGCACCTTCCAGCTGGCTCATGTAGGTGCTGATGGCCGAAGTCGACAGGTTCAGCTCGCGCTGGGCATTGGCAAAGCCCTGGTGGCGCACCACGCTGACGAAGATGCGCAGCAGTTTCAGGTCGGGCAAGGTCGAGGCCATGGTGCAACGGTTCCGCAAGGGTGTTTGCGCGCAGTCTAACCGCTCTGCCGCCCTTTAGTTCAGAAATTCCTGAACTAAGTATTTGCCGGTAGCGATTTTTCCCCGGCACTACCTTCAGCAGACTTGGCCGAAATGTCCCTGCCCGCCGGCAAGACCACACCTGGAAGGCGCGCGGCGGCACAGGTTCGAACAAACAGAACAATCGACCGACTGATGAGGCCCACCGTGGACAAGATCCTCCACCAACCACTGGGCGGCAACGAAATGCCGCGTTTCGGCGGCATCGCCACCATGCTCCGTCTCCCCCACCTGCAAAGTGCCCAAGGCCTGGACGCCGCCTTCATCGGCGTGCCACTGGACATCGGTACCTCGCTGCGCTCCGGCACACGCTTCGGCCCGCGGCAGATCCGCGCCGAATCGGTGATGATCCGCCCGTACAACATGGCCACCGGGGCTGCACCGTTCGACTCGCTGTCGGTGGCCGACATCGGTGACGTGGCGATCAACACCTTCAACCTGCTGGACGCCGTGCGCATCATCGAAGAAGCGTATGACGAGATCCTCGAGCACAACATCATCCCGCTGACCCTGGGTGGCGACCACACCATCACCCTGCCGATCCTGCGCGCGCTGCACAAGAAACACGGCAAGATCGGCCTGGTGCACATCGATGCCCACGCCGACGTCAACGACCACATGTTCGGCGAGAAGATCGCCCATGGCACCACCTTCCGCCGTGCCGTGGAAGAAGGCCTGCTCGACTGCGAGCGCGTGGTGCAGATCGGCCTGCGCGCCCAGGGCTACACCGCCGATGACTTCAACTGGAGCCGCCGTCAGGGCTTCCGTGTAGTCCAGGCCGAAGAGTGCTGGCACAAGTCGCTGGAACCGCTGATGGCCGAAGTGCGCGAAAAGGTCGGCGGTGGCCCGGTGTACCTGTCGTTCGACATCGATGGCATCGACCCGGCCTGGGCGCCTGGTACCGGCACCCCGGAAATCGGCGGCTTGACCACCATCCAGGCGATGGAGATCATTCGCGGCTGCCACGGCCTGGACCTGATCGGCTGTGACCTTGTCGAAGTCTCCCCGCCTTACGACACCACCGGCAACACCTCGCTGCTCGGCGCCAACCTGCTGTTCGAGATGCTCTGCGTACTTCCAGGCGTAGTGCGCCGCTAAACGAGAGCAACACCTTTCCCACAGGGGACTAGTGCAAGCCTCTAGAAAGTACCCCGGCAGGAGCCATATGGGAGGGCCATTGAGGCCCGCCAACAACACGACAAGACCGCCGGGCGCCGTGAACCCGCCCGCGTGGTCGATCTCGCCATAATAAAGATAATCGGGAGACCCCCAATGGCCTTGGACATCATTGTTGTAATGATCTACACCGCCGGCATGCTCGGGCTTGGCTGGTATGGCATGCGGCGCGCGAAAACCCACGAGGACTACCTGGTGGCCGGGCGCAACCTCGGCCCGGTCCTGTACATGGGCACCATGGCCACCACCGTGCTCGGTGGCGCGTCCACCGTCGGCACCGTGCGCCTGGGCTACGTCCACGGCATCTCCGGCTTCTGGCTGTGCGCAGCCCTGGGCCTGGGCATCATCGCCCTCAACCTGTTCCTCGCCAAACCCTTGCTGCGCCTGCGCATCTTCACCGTGACCCAGGTGCTGGAGCAGCGCTACAACCCGGCCGCACGCCAGGCCAGCGCCGTGATCATGCTGGCCTACGCACTGATGATCGGCGTCACCTCGACCCTGGCCATGGCCACTGTATTGCAGGTGCTGCTCGACCTGCCGTTCTGGGCCTCGCTGCTGCTGGGCGGTGGTGTGGTGGTGCTGTACTCGACCATTGGCGGCATGTGGTCGCTCACCCTGACCGACATCGTCCAGTTCGTGATCAAGACCGTCGGCCTGATGTTCATCCTGCTGCCGGTGTGCCTGTACAAGGCCGGTGGCTGGGACACCCTGGTGGCCAAGCTGCCGGCGGCCAGCTTCCAGCTGACCACCATTGGCTGGGACACCATCATCACCTACTTCCTGATCTACTTCTTCGGCATCCTCATCGGCCAGGACATCTGGCAGCGGGTGTTCACTGCCCGTGACGAGAAGGTCTGCCAGCGCGCCGGCACCACCGCCGGTGTGTACTGCGTACTGTACGGCCTGGCCTGCGCCGCGATCGGTATGGCCGCGCATGTGCTGATGCCCGACCTGGCCAACCCGAACAATGCCTTTGCCGAGATGATCAAGACCACCCTGCCCGATGGCATCCGTGGCCTGCTGATGGCAGCGGCGCTGGCCGCCATGATGTCCACCGCCAGCGCCGGCCTGCTGGCTGCGTCGACCACCCTGACCGAAGACCTGCTGCCCAAGCTGCGTGGCGGCAAGGCGTCGAGCCTGGGCGTCAGCCGCCTGTTCACCCTACTCACCGGCCTGGTGGTGCTGGGCATCGCCCTGGTGGTGAACGATGTGATCAATGCCCTGACCCTGGCCTACAACCTGCTGGTCGGCGGCATGCTGATCCCGCTGATCGGCGCGATCTTCTGGAAGCGCGCTACCACCGCCGGGGCTATCGCCAGCATGTCGCTGGGCTTTGCCACCGCGCTGCTGTTCATGTTCAAGGATGGGCTGGAGGCCAATACGCCGATCTACTACAGCCTGGCGGTTGGTCTGGTGAGCTTTGTGGTGGTCAGCGTGATGTCGCGTAAATCGGTGGCGGCGGTGAAGCTGGCCTGACCTACAGCCTGAACTGGCCTCTTCGCGGGCTCGCCCGCTCCCACAGGGACTCCACAGGTCCTGAAATTTGTGGGGTACCTGTGGGAGCGGGCAAGCCCGCGAAGAGGCCGGTACAGGCAACACACAACTGGCAGACACAAAAAGGCCGCTGCACCCACCCAGGTGCAGCGGCCTTTGTCTGTATCAGCGACGACGCGGTTGGCGTTTGCGCTGCTCTTCATCAGTCGGGATCGGCACCGGCTGCAAGGGTGGTGGAATCAGCCCCAAGGCGACAGCCAGGTCGTGGAGCCAGTTGGACAGTGGTTTATTCATAATGCCCCCTTGACGGGTCAGCCTCACGGCAATTCAATCCTGCGATGTTTCATACAGATCATAGCCCTATGTCCTGTATTACGCATGCCTCTAAAGCTACAGATACGGGCCATTTTGATACGGATCAAGCCGTAACGGCGCATTCCGACGACTGGTTAATCGTTTCGCTTTGTTGCAGGTCGATCCAGGCCTGCAAATTTGCCCCGCGCATCCCCTGGCGCCACATCAACCAGGTGACCGCCTGATCGAACGGCGCCTGCAGCTGGTGCACCCGCACCCGGTCGCGCCCTGGCAGGCTGTCGAGCATCGACCTGGCCATCATCGCCACACCCGCGCCGGCGATCACGCAGGCCAGCATGCTCTGGTACGACTCGATTTCCATCACCCGGCCCATTGGCGTATGGGCATGGGCATACCAGGCCTCCAGGCGCATGCGGTACGAGCAGCCCTGGCGGAAGGTGAACACCGCCTTGCCCGCCACGTCCTTGGCAGTGTGTACCGCCGGGTGCTCGGGGCTGGTGATCAGCACCAGTTGCTCATCGCACAGCGGCACGCCATCCAGCCCGGCCAGGCTCGGTGGCCCGTCCACCAGGGCCGCGTCCAAGGTGTGGTTGAGCAGGCCTTCCAGCAGCTCGCCACTGGGCGCCGCACGCACCTGCAGGTTAACCGCCGGGTAGGCCTGGTGATAACGCGCCAGCAACCCCGGCAAATGTGTCGCCGCCGTGCTGTACATGGTCCCCAGCACGAAGTCCCCGGCCGGTTGGCCACCCCGCACGGCGGCCAGCGCCTCGTCGCGCAAGGCTGACATGCGGTTGGCGTAATCCAGCAGCACCTTGCCCGCCGGCGAAAGCTGCAGGCGCTGGCGTTCGCGCAGGAACAGCTCGACACCCAGTTGCTCCTCGAGCTGGCGCAAGCGCGTCGACAGGTTCGACGGCACCCGATGCAGGCGCTCTGCGGCACGGGTGACCGAACCTTCCTCGGCCACGGCCTGGAAGATTCGCAGTTGGCTGAATTCCACGGCATTCTCCAAAACAGAACAACTTGATCATCATTATTCAATTTTATTGAAAAAGAAACCGCCCTAACCTGCCAGCCATCGCTTACATCCGTGCAGGAGACTCGTCATGTCGCCACTCATTCAACTGCTGGCCAGCGCCGTGGCGCTGATGATGGCCATGGGCATTGGCCGTTTCGCCCTGACCCCGCAGCTGCCGCAACTGATCGCCGAAGGCCAGTTCGACCTGACGGTCGCCGGGCTGGTGGCCGCGGCCAACTACCTGGGCTACTTCATCGGCGCGGTCGATGCCATGTTCGCCCGCTCGCCGGGCCAGGTGCGCCTGCGCCTGCACGGTGGCCTGTGGCTGTGCGTGCTGCTGACCCTGGCCTCATGGGCCGCAGACGGGTTCTGGAGCCACCTGCTGCTGCGCTTCGGTACCGGCGTGGCCAGCGCCTGGGTGCTGGTGATGATCACCAGCCTCAGCCAACAGGTGGCCAATGCAAACAACCGCCAGCGCCTGGGTGCCCTGGTGTTCGCGGGGCCCGGCCTGGGCATTGCGCTGACGGGTTTGCTGGCGCTGGTGGCGCATTTGTGGGGGCTGGGCTCGGCAGCACTGTGGCTGATCTATGCCGTGGCCGCGCTGGTGATGCTGCTGGCGGTCCGGCCTTGGCTGCCAAGGGCGCTGCAAGCGGCGCCGGTGCCGTCGGCTGCACGCCAGGGCCCCACGCGCAGTGTCGGCATCGGCCGCCTGGGGCTGGTGTATGCGCTGTATGGCGTGGGTTACATCCTGCCGGCCACCTTCCTGTCGCAGATGGCCAACCAGCAGTTCCACGGGCAGTGGCTGGCCGACCTGTTCTGGCCGGCGTTCGGCCTGGCGGCGGCGCTGGGGGTGCTGCTGGTGAGCCTGCGCCGTGGCGGCCGCACCTCGGCCTGGCTCACGGCCACCCTGTGGCTGCAGGGGCTGGGTGTACTGGCCTGCCTGATGGGCGGGGGTGTCGGGCTGGCGTTGGGCGTGGTGCTGTGTGGTGGGCCGTTCCTGGTCTGCATGCAGCTGGTGATGCAACGTTCGCGGGAGCTGGCGCCGCATGCCACGCAGCGCAATGCCGGGCTGCTGACGGCCTGCTTTGCCCTGGGGCAGTTGAGTGGGCCATTGCTGGCGGCGGTCAGCAGCCATTACAGCAGCGGGCTGCAGCCGGCGCTGATGGTGGCCGCTGGTGGGTTGGTGGTGGCTGGGGGGCTGGTGCTGTTTGGCAGCTCTGCACAGCAGGGTAGCGCCTGTCAGGCCAAGGCGGCATCCTGAATCGTGGCTGCCTGTGCCGGCCTCTTCGCGGGCTCGCCCGCTCCCACAGGGGCCGCACAATCTTCAAGGCCTGTGCAGTACCTGTGGGAGCGGGCGAGCCCGCGAAGAGGCCGGTACAGGTTATCGATCACCCCACAATCCGCCGCAACTGCTGCTTGACCCAAGGCTCGGCACTCACCAGGACCACCCCCAGCAGCACCATCAACGCGCCAACCACAAAGTTCAGGCTCAGCGGCTCATCCAGCAACAACACGCCGAAGGTCACCCCGAACAGCGGGGTGATGAACGAGAACACTGCCAGGTTCGACGCCAGGTACTTGCGCAGCAACCAGAACCAGGTCAGGTAGCTGATGAACGACACCACAATCCCTTGGAACAGCACGCTGCCCATCGCCAGCGGCGTCAGCGTCACCGCGCCGATCTGGCCGCTGAGCAAGGCAATCAGCAGCAACCCGGCAAAGCCCACCGCCAGCTGATAGAACAGGGTCAGGGTCGCCGGTGCTTCCGACAGCCGCGAGCAACGCACCACCACCGTGGTCGCCCCCCAGGCCAGCCCGGCGATCACGCCAAAGGCATCCCCCAGCAGGGTGCGGCCATCCATGTGCTCGAACGACATGCCGCCGGCAAACGCCATCGCAATGCCACCGAAGGCCAGCAAGATCCCCAGCCATTGCAGCAGCCGCAGGCGTTCGCTGGGCAACCTGAAATGCAGGCCCAACGCGGTGAACACCGGCGCGGTATAGAGGAACACCGACATGTGCGCCGCCGAGGTCAGCTTCAGCCCCTCGGCAATGAACAGGAACTCCAGGCCGAACAGCCCGCCCGCCACCACCCCGGCACGCCAGGTGCTGCCGACCTGCTCCCAGCCCCCGCGCCAGCACAGCATCAGGCCCACCAGCACGGCGGCGATACCGTTGCGCAGGGCCGCCTGCATCACCGGCGCGATATCGATGGCGGCAGTCTTGATCAATACCTGCTGGCAACCCCAGATCAGGCACAGCCCCAGCATCACCTGGAAGGCAAAGGCGTCGGGGTTCTTGCGGACCGCGCTCATAGGCGGGCCTCGGCGGTGGTCATTGGCATGGGCAAGGGCTCGGCAGTGTTCAGGAACTACCGATTATCGGGTTTCCATGGCCGCCCTTGCCAGCCTCAAAACGACCTCAGGCGATCTGTGCCTTCGCCGACACCTGCTCGAAGGTGGTTTCGTCCAGCGCATCCTCCTGCTCGTCCAGCACCTGGCGCGGGTGCTCGAAGCCGGGAATGCTGCTGTCGATCAGGCTCATCAGCCGCGAACCGCGCTCGGTCAGCACGAAGTTCTCGCCATTGCCGCCATCCTCTTCGGGCCGGGTTTCGATGAAACCACGCTCGAACAACAGCCTTTCGTACTCGCAGGCACGGGTTTTCAGGTGGTCCAGGTCGCCCACCGGCTCCCCCTTGGCAGCCAGTGCCGCAGCGTGCTGCTCGGCATAAGGGCGTGGCGTGAAGCTGTGACCGGCGCCGTTCTGCACCTCGTGCAGCAAACGCTCGATCAGGTCCCAGTCGTAGGCGATGCTCATGGCTACGGGCTCCTGCTGTGGACGGAAGGGGTACACAGGTTGGGACCTGTCGAGGTTGCCCGGCGTTCCGAAATATCTCAGCGCTGGCGTTGTTGCGCTTGCATGTACTGGCGCAGCAACTGGTTGATCCGGGTCTGGTAGCCACTACCCTGCTCTTTGAACCAGGCGAGGACATCGGAATCGAGGCTAGGTCAGATGCCCAGCTGGGGACAGGCTGACCATGAAGTGCCACCGGTCGAAGGGGCTGAACTAACGGCCAGGCACATGCCTCCACCGGGCATCACCACCGCCGGAGGTAGGAAGGATGAAACTGCTGCTGCCCATTGCCTGCGCCACTGCCCTGTTCTGCGCCGTGCCCGCCTGGGCCTGTACACCGGAAGAAGCGACGCAGAAACGCGAAGAGCTGGCCGGGTTGGTCACCCAGTTGACCGAGCAGAACCCGCAGAAGGCCAAGGAGATCAATGACGAGCTTCAAGGGATGGAGCTGGGGACGGCGAGCAAGGATTTGCCCGACAAGTGTCAGCTGATCGACAAGCGGATCAAGGAGTTGAAAGAGGCGGAGAAAAAGGCTGAATAAGGTGTCGCCTGTCCTGGCCCCTTCGCGGGCACGCCCGCTCCCACTTGGACAACACAGCCTTCGATATCTGTGATTATCCTGTGGGAGCGGGCGTGCCCGCGAAGAAACCAACAGCGCTACTGAAGGTTACTCAACCGCAGGCTTGCGCTTTTTCAGCGGCGCCAGGCCGTCAGCGCTGGCCAGCGGTGCATTGGCCTTCGGCTTGGCGGTTGGCTTGCGCTTGGCGGCCGCCTTCTTGTCACCGGTCTTCTTCTCGACCTTTTTCTTCTTGCTGCCAGCCGCCTTGCCCGAGGCCTTGACCTTCTTCGGCCCGTTGTAGGTGCCCTTCACTTCCTTGATCACCCGGCGCTCGAACTGCTGCTTGAGGTAGCGCTCGATGCTCGACATCAGGTTCCAGTCGTTGTGGGTGATCAGCGAGATCGCCAGGCCTTCGCCACCGGCACGGCCGGTACGGCCCACGCGGTGCACGTACTCGTCACCGCTGCGCGGCATGTCGAAGTTGATCACCAAGTCCAGGCCGTCGATGTCCAGGCCACGGGCCGCAACGTCGGTAGCCACCAGCACCTTGGAGCTGCCCTGCTTGAAGCGGTCCAGGGCCAGCTTGCGGTCCTTCTGGTCCTTCTCGCCGTGCAGCACGAAGGCCTTCACGTCCTTGGCCACCAGGTGGCCGTAGATGCGGTCGGCCAGGGCGCGGGTGTTGGTGAAGATGATCGCCTTGTCGAAGGTTTCGTTGGCCAGCAGCCACTGCACGATCTGCTCTTTGTGCTGGTCGTGGTCAGCGGTGATGATCTGCTGGCGGGTGCCTTCGGCCAGCTGCGAGACGCTGTTGAGCATCAGGTGCTCTGGGTCTTTCAGCACCTTGCCGATGATGTCGCGCAGGGCCGCACCACCGGTGGTGGCGGAGAACAGCAGGGTCTGCTGGCGGTTCTCGCACTCCTTGCACAGGCGCTCCATGTCTTCGGCAAAGCCCATGTCGAGCATGCGGTCGGCTTCGTCGAGGATCAGCACCTGCACGTGGGACAGGTCGAGGTTGCCGGCATTGAGCTGCTCGAGCAGGCGGCCCGGGGTGCCGATCAGCACATCCGGCACCTTGCGCAGCATGGCGGCCTGTTCCTGGAAGTCTTCACCGCCGGTAACCAGGCCCGACTTGATGTAGGTGAACTGCGAGAACAGCTGTACCTGTTTGAGGGTCTGCTGGGCCAGTTCACGGGTCGGCAGCAGGATCAGCGCGCGGATCTCGACGCGGCGTTCGCGCAGGTCGACCAGGCGGTTGAGCAGCGGCAGCACGAAGGCCGCGGTCTTGCCGCTGCCGGTCTGCGCGGTCACGCGCAGGTCACGCCCTTGCAGGGCCAGGGGGATGGCCGCGGCCTGCACCGGGGTTGGCTCGACAAAGTTAAGCTCGGCCACGGCTTTAAGCAGGCGTTCGTGCAGGGCGAATTGGGAGAACACGGAGGTAACCTCAGGCAAGTGCGGAAAATTCAGTTGCATAGGGTAACGTTTTCTGCCGCCTTAGCCGAATTTCTTTTGGCAACTTTGTCGCCATCCGCGCTCTAATGGCGCTTCGTTTGGCAACAAGACTGTACGCAAGCCCATGGATATCCAACGAATCTGGCGTGACTCCCTCGACCTGTGGGGCACGCTTGACCAACATCCGATGCTGCACGCGGCCATTGGCCTGGCGGTGCTGCTGCTCATTTCCCTGGTCATCGGCCGCCTGGCACGCTTCCTGGTGCTGCACGGCGCCCGCCTGCTGGCCCGCCAGCCAGCACTGAAGTGGCTGGATGACCTGCGCAACAACAAGGTGTTCCACCGCCTGGCACAGACCACGCCATCACTGGTGCTGCAGTTCGGCCTGAAACTGGTGCCCGAGCTGTCCGACACCGCCCAGCACTTCCTCGGCAATGTCGCCCTGGCCTTTACCCTGCTGTTCATGACCATGGCGCTGTCGTGCCTGCTGGATGCCCTGCTCGACATCTATGCCCGCACCGAACACGCCCGCACCCGCTCGATCAAGGGTTACGTGCAACTGGCCAAGATGATGCTGTGGATCTTCGCCTCCATCGTCATCGTCGCCACCCTGATCGACCGCTCGCCACTGTTGCTGCTGTCGGGTCTGGGTGCGATGTCGGCGGTGCTGCTGTTGGTGTACAAGGACACCCTGCTGTCGTTCGTCGCCAGTGTGCAGCTGACCAGCAACGACATGCTGCACGTGGGCGACTGGATCGAAATGCCCCAGGTAGGCGCCGATGGCGATGTGGTGGACATCACCCTGCACACGGTGAAGGTGCAGAACTTCGACAAGACCATTGTCTCCATCCCCACCTGGCGCCTGATGAGCGAGTCGT
>NZ_DKHD01000018.1:0-52631 GCF_002453565.1 Pseudomonas sp. UBA6753
CGAAGCCGGTGCCATCCACCGAGTCGCTGCTTCGCGGGCATGCCCGCTCCCACAGGGCCTGCACCGGGCTCAAGGCTCGCGCTGTACCTGTGGGAGCGGGTTCACCCGCGAACACCGGCGAAGCCGGTGCCATCCACCGCGTCGCCTGCTTCGCGGGCACGCCCGCTCCCACAATGCTCTGCGGCGGGCTGCGAATGTGCTCTAGGTACGATCGATGATCACACCAAACTCAGCGCGCCATACCTAACTCGGCATCATCCATCAGTGCCTTGGCCATTGCACTGAGATAGTGCGCAGCCCAGATCATCATGGGTTTCTCATCCATCAGCCCGACGATGGTCAACTCCCGCACATAGCCCATCAATTCCGAAGCCTGATCGCGGGCGTCTCGGCACGGAATGCCCGCTTCGATGCGAAATAATGGGTGGGTCTGGTTTTCACCCTGAAAGAAAGTGGTCTTGCCGACGGTGAACTGGGTGTCTTCTGTAGTCATTTTTCTAGCAATTCCTTGAAGGTTAAAGGAGTTGCCACCGCCGTTTCCACACGAAGGGCGGCAACTGTATGCAGGGTGGAAAACCGGCCTTCAAGGAACCCGGTAGGCCAAACGGCCTCCCGCACACAGCTGCCATTACGACAGGAACTTGAAGGTTGACCGGGTTTCCACACCCGCATCGCTGGGTTTCAGCGACCTGAAAAGACTAAGTAGCAGTGTTTCCAGGAACAATCAGACGCCTGTCGACAGAACATGTAGGGTATTTCCTCAGGTCAGGTATCACCAGATCCGACTCGTAGGGGATATCTGAAATGCCTGTCGGAGGGCTTGCCGGTAGCGGAGCTCAGGGCTCCCAGGTAACTGCCTTGAGAGCGATCTCATAGGCGACATCACCCTCGATCCAAACCCCTCGCATCCCACCTGAAATCCCATGGAACCTCCCCCCCAACCATTCTGGTCTAGTCTGAAGTTATGACCGGACCTGGGCCAGGGACGTGCAATTGAGTGTCCGGGCCGGATCACCATTGGAGTCCTTGGGAGGTGCCCTCATGAGCCTGCTGCTCGAGCCTTACACCCTGCGTCAGCTGACCCTGCCCAACCGCATCGCCGTTTCGCCGATGTGCCAGTATTCCGCCGTCGATGGTCTGGCCAACGATTGGCACCTCGTCCATTTAGGCAGCCGCGCCGTGGGTGGTGCTGGCCTGGTAATCACTGAAGCCGTGGCGGTGACCGCCGATGGCCGCATCACCGCTGAAGACCTCGGCCTGTGGGACGACGCTCAGATCGCCCCGCTGCAACGCATCACCCGTTTCATCACCGCCCAGGGGGGCGTGCCCGGTATCCAGCTGGCTCACGCCGGGCGCAAGGCCAGCACCTATCGCCCGTGGCTGGGCAAGCAAGGCAGCGTCAAGCTCGAAGAGGGCGGCTGGCAGCCGGTAGGGCCGTCGAAGATCGCCTTCGACCCGCAGCACACCGCGCCGCGTGAATTGAACCAAGATGAAATCCAGCAGGTGATCGCCGCCTTCGTCGCCTCGACCGAGCGCGCCCTGAAGGCCGGTTTCAAGGTGGTCGAAATCCACGCCGCCCATGGCTACCTGTTGCACCAGTTCCTGTCGCCGCTGAGCAACCAGCGTCGCGACGAGTACGGCAGTTGCTTCGAAAACCGCATCCGCCTGACCCTGCAGGTGGTCGAGGCCGTGCGCAAGGTCTGGCCTGCCGAGTTACCGCTGTTCGTGCGGGTATCGGCGACCGACTGGGTCGAGGACGGCTGGAACCCGGATGAAACCGTCGAACTGGCCCGCCGCCTGCGTGGCTTGGGCGTCGACCTGATCGACGTGTCCTCCGGCGGCACCTCGGTCAACGCCGAAATCCCCACCGGCCCGGGCTACCAGACGCGCTTCGCCGAGCGTGTGCGCAAGGAATCGGAAATCGCCACCGGCACCGTGGGCATGATCACCGAACCGGCCCAGGCCGAGCACATTCTGCGCACCGGCCAGGCCGACATCATCTTCCTCGCCCGCGAACTGCTGCGCGACCCGTACTGGCCGCTGCATGCCGACGACGACCTGGGCGGCAACAAAGCTACCTGGCCGGCGCAATACCAGCGCGCCACCAGCCGGGCCAACCCGATTCACGAGTCGGACCTGCGGGACTAGGTTTTACCTGCACTGGCCTCTTCGCGGGCTTGCCCGCTCCCACAGGTACATCACAAACCTCAAGGGCTGTGATGTACCTGTGGGAGCGGGCAAGCCCGCGAAGAGGCCAGTAGATTCAACCTTGGACTAGTGCTTGATCATCACATGCCGCACACAGGTGTAGTCCTCCAGTCCATACATCGACATGTCCTTGCCATACCCCGAATGCTTCTGCCCGCCATGGGGCATTTCGCTGACCAGCATGAAGTGGGTGTTCACCCACGTGCAGCCATACTGCAGGCGCGCCGCCAGGCGGTGGGCGCGGCCGGTGTCGCGGGTCCATACCGATGAGGCCAGGCCGTAGTTGGAGTCGTTGGCCCATTCCAGTGCCTGCGCTTCGTCGTTGAAGCGGGTCACCGACACTACCGGGCCGAACACTTCGTTGCACACGATTTCGTCATCCTGCAGGGCATCGGCCAGCACGGTCGGTTCGAAGAAGAAACCGTCGCCATCAATCGCCTTGCCACCGGTCACCAGGCGAATGTGCGGCTGGGCGATGGCCCGTTGCACCAGCCCTGCGACCTTGTCGCGGTGCTGGGCACTGATTAGTGGCCCCAGTTCGGTGTCCTCGGCTTCCTGCAGGCCTGGCTTTAGGCTGGCCACTGCGGCCCCCAGGCGTTCGACGAAACGCTCGTAGATGCCATCCTGCACGTACAGCCGACAGGCGGCGGTGCAGTCCTGGCCGGCGTTGTAGAAGCCGAAGGTACGGATGCCGTCGATGGCAGCATCGATGTCGGCATCGTCGAACACCAGCACTGGGGCCTTGCCGCCCAGTTCCATGTGCATGCGTTTCACGCTGTCGGCGGTGGCGCTGATGATGTGAGCGCCGGTGGGGATCGAGCCGGTCAGCGACACCATGCGCACCTTGGGGTGGTTGACCAGCGGGTTGCCGACCGTCTGGCCACGGCCGAAGAGGATGTTCAGCACCCCCGGTGGCAGCAGGTCCTGGGCCAGTTCGCCGAGGCGCAGGGCGGTCAGCGGGGTCAGCTCGGAGGGCTTGATCACCACCGTGTTGCCGGCAGCCAGGGCCGGGGCGATCTTCCACGCCAGCATCATCAACGGGTAGTTCCACGGTGCGATCGAGGCCACCACGCCCAGCGGGTCGCGGCGGATCATCGAAGTATGCCCCGGCAGGTACTCGCCGGCTGCCGAGCCGCCCAGGCAGCGCGCCGCACCGGCGAAGTAGCGGAACACGTCGGCAATTGCCGGGATCTCGTCATTCAGCGCGGCGCTCAGCGGCTTGCCGCAGTTCTGCGATTCCAGTCGGGCCAGTTCATCGCCATGGCCTTCGATAGCGTCGGCCAGCGCCAGCAAGGCTTGCGAGCGTTCCTTGGGGGTGGTTTGCGACCAGCTGTCGAAGGCCTGGTCGGCGGCGCGCACGGCGCTGTCCACCTGGGCCTCGCTGGCTTCGTTGATCTGCGCCAGGGCACTGCCCAGCGCCGGGTTGAGCACGGTCCAGGCCGGGCCTTCGCCAGCGACCAGCTGGCCATTGATCAGCATCTGCGTTTGCATCGGGGACTCCTCCAGGGTCATTTGCCACTGCCCGCGACGCTTTCACCGCCACGGGTCAGGTAATAGGCGCCAAGGATCGGCAGCATGGTCACCAGCATCACCAGCATGGCGACCACGTTGGTCACCGGCACGTCGCGCGGGCGGCTGAGCTGGTTGAGCAGCCAGATCGGCAGGGTGCGTTCGTGGCCGGCAGTGAAGGTGGTGACGATGATTTCGTCGAACGAAAGGGCAAAGGCCAGCATGCCACCGGCCAGCAGCGCCGAGCCGAGGTTGGGCAGGATGATGTAGCGGAAGGTCTGCCAGCCATCGGCGCCCAGGTCCATCGAGGCTTCGATCAGGCTCTGCGAAGTACGCCGCAGGCGAGCGATCACGTTGTTGTAGACGATCACCACGCAGAACGTGGCATGGCCGACCACGATGGTGAAAACCCCGGGCTCGATCCCCAGGGTCTTGAACGCCGAGAGCAGGGCGATACCGGTGATGATGCCGGGCAGGGCGATGGGCAGGATCAGCATCAGCGAAATGCTCTCCTTGCCGAAAAAGCTGCGCCGGTACAGCGCCGCCGAGGCCAGCGTGCCGAGCACCAGGGCGATCAGCGTGGCCAGGCAGGCCACTTGCAGTGACAGCTTGATCGCTTCCAGCACATCGGGCCGGGCGAAGGCCACGGCGAACCACTTCAGGGTAAAGCCCTTGGGCGGGAAGCTGAACGCCGCGTCTTCGGTGTTGAAGGCATACAGGAAGATGATCAGGATCGGGAAGTGCAGGAACAGCAAGCCGCCCCAGGCCGCCAGGCGCAGCCCGGTCGAGGCTTTTTCAGAGTGCATCGAAGGCCCCCAGTCGCTTGACGATGGACAGGTACACCGCGATCAGCACGATCGGCACTAGGGTGAACGCGGCGGCCATCGGCATGTTGCCGATCGCCCCTTGCTGGGCATAGACCATGCTGCCGATGAAGTAGCCGGGTGGGCCGATCAGCTGCGGCACGATGAAGTCGCCCAGGGTCAGCGAGAAGGTGAAGATCGAGCCGGCGGCAATGCCCGGGATCGACAGCGGCAGTATCACCTGCACGAAGGTTTGCCCGGGCCGGGCGCCGAGGTCTGCCGAGGCTTGCAGCAGCGATGGCGGCAAGCGTTCCAGCGAGGCCTGGATCGGCAGGATCATGAACGGCAGCCAGATGTACACGAACACCATGAAGCGCCCCAGGTGCGAAGTCGACAGCGTGCTGCCGCCCACGCCCGGCACCGCCAGCACCGTTTGCAGCAGGGTATCCAGGTGCAGTTGCTGGACGAACCATTGGGCCACGCCACCCTTGGCCAGCAGCAGGGTCCAGGCGTAGGTCTTGACGATGTAGCTGGCCCACATCGGCATCATCACCGCGATATAGAAAAACGCCTTGGTCTTGCCGCTGGTGTAGCGCGCCATGTAGTACGCGATGGGGAAGGCAAGTACCGCACTGGCCAGCGACACCGCCAGCGCCATGCCCAAGGTGCGCAAGATGATGTCGAAGTTCGACGGGTTGAACAGCGCGGCGAAGTTGCCCAGGGTCAGGTCCGGGGTCACCGCCATGGTGAAGTCGTCGAAGGTATAGAAGCCCTGCCACAGCAGGTTCAGCAGCGAACCCAGGTAGATCGCGCCGAACCAGGTCAGCGGTGGGATCAGCAGCAGGGCCAGGTAGAGGTTGGGGCGCCGGTAAAGCAGGTTGGACAGGCCGCGCAGTGTGCTCATGTCAGCGGCCCTCGGTTTCCTGCAGCACCGTCATGGCTTCGCGGGGCCAGTGCGCCTGTATCCGTTGCCCGGGTTGCCAGGCCTGTGCTTGCGCCTGCCAGCGGTCGTTGGCCTGGCTCACCGCCAGCAGCTGGCCGCTGTCCAGTTGCAGCTCGTAGCGGGTGGCACTGCCCTGGTACTGGATATCGCGCAGCTGGCCGCTGACCTGGACGTGCTGGCCGGCTGTGGCCGGGTCGCCGAGGCGGATGTGTTCGGGGCGGATGGAGAAGGGCGCCGGGCTGCCATTGAGGGCCATGGCCAGTTCGCCACGCACCACATTGGAGGTGCCGACGAATTCGGCGACGAAGGTGGTGGCAGGCTGCATGTACAGGTTGCGCGGGGTGTCGACCTGCTCGATACGGCCGCGGTTGAACACTGCGACGCGATCGGACATCGACAGCGCCTCGGTCTGGTCGTGGGTGACGAAGATGAAGGTGATGCCCAGCTGGCGCTGCAGCTTTTTCAGCTCGCCCTGCATCTGTTCGCGCAACTTAAGGTCCAGCGCGCCAAGCGGCTCGTCCAGCAGCAGTACCCGTGGCCGGTTGACCAGCGCGCGGGCCAGCGCCACGCGCTGGCGCTGGCCACCGGACAACTGCGCTGGCTTGCGTGCGCCGTAGCCAGCCAGGGCCACCATCGCCAGGGCTTCTTCGGCGCGGCTGTGGCGTTCGGCCTTGGCCACGCCTTTTACCTTCAGGCCGTAGGCGATGTTGTCCAGTACGTTCATGTGCGGGAACAGGGCGTAGTCCTGGAATACGGTGTTGACGTCGCGCTGGTAGGGCGGTACGCCCGCAGCCTCGACACCGTGGATGCGGATCGAACCGCTGGTGGGTTGCTCGAAGCCTGCGATCAGGCGCAGGCAGGTGGTCTTGCCCGAGCCAGAGGGGCCGAGCATGGAGAAGAATTCGCCATCGATGATGTCGATGCTGACCTGGTCGACGGCCTTGACCTCGCCGAAGGTGCGGGAAACCTGGGTGAACTGGACGGCTAAGGGCATGCATAGGCTCCGGACAACTGGCTTACTCCTGTGCTGGCCTCTTCGCGGGCATGCCCGCTCCCACAGGTAAAGCACCACCCTTACAGGTGGTGATGAACCTGTGGGAGCGGGTTCACCCGCGAAGAGGCCGGCACAGGCATTCAGGTAACCTCAGCGCCCGCCCATGATCGCAATGTAATCCTGGGTCCAGCGGCTATACGGCACGAACTTGCCGCCCTGGGCCTGCGGGGTTTTCCAGAAGGCGATCTTGTCGAAGTTGTCGAAACCGTTGGTCTTGCAGCCCTCGGCCCCCAGCAGCTCGCTGCCGGTGCAGGCCGCCGGCACCGCCGGCAACGAACCGAACCAGGCCGCCACATCACCCTGTACTTTCGGCTGAAGCGACCAGTCCATCCATTTGTAGGCACAGTTGGGGTGCTTGGCCTCGCTGTGCAGCATGGTGGTGTCGGCCCAGCCGGTCGCGCCCTCCTTGGGAATGGTCGAGGCCACGGGCTGCTTCTCGGCCTTGAGGCCATTGACCATGTAGCCCCAGGAGCTGGAGGCAACCACGCCTTCGTTCTTCACGTCGCTCATCTGCACCGTGGCGTCATGCCAGTAGCGGTGGATCAGCGGTTGCTGCTGGCGCAGCAGCTCCAGCACGGCCTTGTACTGCGCTTCGCTCAGCTCGTACGGGTCCTGGATGCCCAGCTCCGGCTTGGCCGCCTTCAGGTACAACGCCGCATCGGCGATGTAGATCGGCCCATCGTAGGCCTGCACGCGGCCCTTGTTCGGCTTGCCGTCGGGAAGGTTCTGCGGCTCGAACAGCACGCCCCAGCTGGTGGGCGCCTGCTTGAACACGTCGGTGTTGTACAGCAGCACGTTCGGCCCCCATTGGTAAGGGGTGCCGTAGACCTGCTTGTCGACCACGTACCAGCCACCGTTCTGCAGCCGTGGGTCGATGTTCTTCCAGTTGGGGATCAAGGCGGTGTTGATCGGCTGTACCCGCTTGCCCGCGATCAGCCGCAGCGAGGCATCGCCCGAGGCGGTGACCAGGTCGTAGCCGCCCTTGGTCATCAGGCTGACCATCTCGTCCGAGGTGGCGGCGGTCTTGACGCTGACCTTGCAGCCGGTTTCCTTCTCGAAGCCGGTCACCCAGTCGTAGGCCTTGTCGCTTTCACCGCGCTCGATGTAGCCGGGCCAGGCGACGATGTCCAGGCGGCCCTCGCCGGGCCCCAGGGCCTTGGGCGGTTCGGCAGCCTGCAGGCTGGCGCTGGCCAGCACGGCGCAGGCGGTTGCGCCGAGCAATGCGGTCTTGTGCACTGACATGGTGTTCCCTCTTCTTGGAGATTTTGGTCGGGGCAGTCATCAAGCAAGCCGTGAAGCGATCGTCATGAGCGTGGTGCGGTTAGCGCGGTATTGGCGATATCGAGTCTAGTTGGCTTTTTGCCAGCCAATGCAACATCCGGAAGCAAATCCCCCCATGGCGATCGGGCGGGCAGGGCTTAACCTGACGGCTCCCTTGGCCAACGTGGAGACCGTTTGATGAATACCCGGGGATTGCTCGACCAGTTGCTCAAGTCCGGCCAGGACTTGCTCGCCAGCCAGGCCGGCAAGGGCAGCGCTGGCAAGCCAGGCACCAGTGCCGGCGGCCTTGGCAGCCTGCTTTCCGGTGCCGGTGGCGGCGCCCTGGCGGCGGGCGCCATGGGTTTGCTGCTGGGCAACAAGAAGGCCCGCAAATATGGCGGCAAGGCCCTCACCTATGGCGGCCTGGCCGCGCTCGGTGTGCTGGCCTACAAGGCCTACGGCAACTGGCAGGCGCGCCAGCAGGTGGCCGCCACCGAGCCACAGACCGTCGACCGCCTGCCGCCGGCCCAGGCCGAGCTGCACAGCCAGGCGGTACTGCGGGCGCTGGTGGCGGCGGCCAAGTCCGATGGCCATATCGACGAACGCGAGCGTGCGCTGATCGAGGGTGAATTCACCCGCCTGGACAACGACCGCGAGTTGCAGCACTGGCTGCATGCCGAGCTGAACAAGCCGCTGGACCCGGCCGAAGTGGCCCGTGCCGCGCAAACGCCGGAAATGGCCGCCGAGATGTACCTGGCCAGCGTGATGATGGTCGACCAGGAAAACTTCATGGAGCGCGCCTACCTGGACGAACTGGCCCGCCAGCTGCGCCTGGACCCGGCCCTGCGTCAGGAACTGGAAAGCCAGGCAAGGCTTGCCGCCGGCCAGTGATGGGGGCTGCGTTGCAGCCGATCGCCGGCAAGCCGGCTCCCACAGGGATCGCACATGGCTTGCCGGCGATGGGCCGCGCAGCGGCCCCAATGGCGTTGGGCACAAATGACCGGTCTGTCGGCAAGGTTACCTGGTCACCCCACATTTCAGCCGCATGAGCGCTGGGCGCCTGGGCTATACTTCGGCGATTTTTCCCGCTCGTTGTGAATTCCTGAGGGCTGAATGTGAAGAACTGGACCTTGCGCCAACGGATCCTGGCAAGTTTCGCCGTGATCATCGCCATCATGCTGCTGATGATCGTGGCCGCCTACTCGCGGTTGGTGACCATCGCATCTGCCGAGCAGGCAGTGGGGACCGACAGCATTCCCGGCCTCTACTACAGCTCGATGATCCGCAGTGCCTGGGTCGACAGTTACGTCACCAGCCAGCAGCTGGTGGGGCTGTCCAATCACCGCGAATTCACCTCGGCCGACGCGGAGCTGTTCAAGAGCTTCCAGGACCGCCTGAAAGAGCACATGGCCAGCTACCAGGGCACCATTCAGGATGATGACGACCAGGCGCGCTTCGACGCCTTCATCCAGATGGAAGTTGCCTACCTCAAGATCGTCGACCAGGTGCTGGAAGCCTATCGACAGCGCAACTATGCGGAAGCCCAGCGGTTGATCACCGATGTGCTCACCCCAGCCTGGCTCGAAGGCCGCAAGCACCTGAACGAAGTGATCGAGCACAACCGCGCCTCCGCCGACACCGACACCAACGAGATCGTCGGCGCCGTAAGCACGGCCAAAGGCAGCATGATAGTTTCGCTGCTGCTGGCGATCATCGCCGCCGGTATCTGCGGCCTGTTGCTGATGCGCGCCATCACCGCGCCCATGCAGCGCATTGTCCATGCCCTCGACAAACTGCGCTCGGGCGACCTGAGCATGCGCCTGAGCCTGGACCGCAAGGACGAATTCGGCGCCATCGAAAGCGGCTTCAACGAAATGGCCGAGGCCCTGGCCAACCTGGTGGCCCAGGCCCAGCGTTCGTCGGTGCAGGTGACCACCTCGGTGACCGAAATCGCCGCAACCTCCAAGCAACAGCAGGCCACCGCCACCGAAACGGCCGCCACCACCACCGAAATCGGCGCCACCTCGCGGGAAATCGCCGCCACTTCTCGTGACCTGGTGCGCACCATGACCGAGGTCACCTCGGCCGCCGACCAGGCCTCCAGCCTGGCCGGTTCCGGTCAGCAGGGCCTGGCACGCATGGAAGAAACCATGCACCAGGTGATGGGCGCCGCCGACCTGGTCAACGCCAAGCTGGGCATCCTCAACGAAAAGGCCAGCAACATCACCCAGATGGTGGTGACCATCGTCAAGGTCGCCGACCAGACCAACCTGCTGTCGCTCAACGCTGCCATCGAAGCGGAAAAGGCCGGCGAGTACGGCCGCGGCTTTGCCGTGGTAGCCACCGAAGTGCGCCGCCTGGCCGACCAGACCGCCGTGGCCACCTACGATATCGAGCAGATGGTGCGCGAGATCCAGTCGGCGGTGTCGGCCGGGGTCATGGGCATGGACAAGTTTTCCGAAGAAGTGCGCCGCGGCATGTTCGAAGTGCAGCAGGTGGGCGAACAGCTCAGCCAGATCATCCACCAGGTGCAGGCCTTGGCCCCACGCGTGCTGATGGTCAACGAAGGCATGCAGGCCCAGGCCACCGGTGCCGAGCAGATCAATCAGGCGCTGGCCCAGCTCAGCGATGCCAGCACCCAGACGGTCGAATCGCTGCGCCAGGCCAGTTTCGCCATCGATGAGCTGAGCCAGGTGGCCGCTGGCCTGCGTGGCGGCGTGTCGCGCTTCAAAGTCTGACTGCGATGAACGACTTGCAACCGCGCGCCGCGCGGGCGGTCAACGCCAAGGGGGCGTTGTACCTGCAGTTTCGCATCCGGGAGCAACGCTTTGCCCTGAGCGTGCACGAGGTGATCGAGGTGCTGCCGCGCCAGCCGCTCAAGCCGATCGCCAAGGCGCCTGCCTGGGTCGCAGGCATCCTTGCACACCGGGGCCTGCTGGTACCGGTGGTCGACCTGGCGGCATTGAGCTTCGGCCAGCCGGCGGCGCAGCGCACCAGTACCCGCCTGGTGCTGGTGCACTACCGAGGTGGCCTGCAGCTTGGCCTGATCCTGGAGCAGGCCACCGAAACCCTGCGTTGCCACCCCGACGAGTTCCAGCCGTATGGCGTGGACAGCGCTGAGGCCCCGTACCTGGGTCCGGTGCGTCAGGATGAGCAGGGCTTGTTGCAGCGCATCGAAGTCAACGACCTGCTGCCCGATGCCGTGCACGAGTTGCTGTACGCGGATGATCCGACAGGGATGCCGACATGAACGAACAGCATTTCTTCCGCTTCCTGCGCGAACGCATCGGCCTGGACGTGGAGTCGGTGGGCGCGCCCATGGTCGAGCGTGCGCTGCGCCAGCGCTGCGTGGCCGTGAACGCTGCGGACCTGGATGATTACTGGCTGCACCTGCAGCAGTCGATGGATGAGCAACAGGCGCTGATCGAAGCGGTCATCGTCCCGGAAACCTGGTTCTTCCGTTACCCCGAGTCCTTCACCGCCTTGGCCAGCCTGGCGCACAAGCGCCTGGCCGAGCTGGCCGGGGCGCGCCCGCTGCGCCTGCTCAGCCTGCCTTGCTCGACAGGCGAGGAACCCTATTCGTTGGCCATGGCCTTGCTCGATGCCGGTATCGCGCCGGGGGCGTTCATGATCGACGGCATGGACATCAGCCCCAGTTCCGTGGCCAAGGCCGGGCAGGCCGTGTACGGGCGCAATGCCTTCCGTGGCAGCGACCTGGGCTTTCGCGAGCGTTACTTCGATGCCCTCGAAGAAGGCCACCTCCTGCATGAGCGGGTGCGCGAGCAAGTCAGCCTGCAGGTGGGCAACGTGCTCGATCCGGCGCTGGCCAGCCGCGATGGCCTGTACGACTTCGTGTTCTGTCGCAACCTGCTGATCTATTTCGACGTGCCGACCCAACAACGGGTGTTCGAAGTGCTCAAGCGCTTGTTGCACCCACAGGGTGTGCTGTTCATCGGCCCGGCCGAAGGCAGCTTGCTGGCGCGATTGGGCATGCGCCCGCTGGGGATTGCCCAGTCGTTCGCCTACGTGCGCCAGGAGGGTGGCGGCGCTGCGCTGGCTACGCCCCCGGTCCAGCCCTTGCGGCGCACATCGCCAGCACCGGCCAAGCCAGGCTATCCGTTACCGAGCGCAGCGTCGTCACCGCGCCCACTGCGAGTGCTGCCCGTGGCTGCCAAGCCAGCGCCGGCGCGCGAGCACAAGCGCGAGGAGGCAAGCGAGTTGCTGGCCAGCATTGCCCGGCTTGCCAATGCCGGCGCCAGCGAGCAAGCCCGTGCCGAATGCCAGCGCTACCTGGGCCAGTTCGCGCCTTCGGCGCAGGTTTACTACTGGCTGGGGCTGCTCAGCGATACCGAAGGCGATGCGCAGCAGGCACTGACCCACTATCGCAAAGCCCTGTACCTGGAACCGCAGCACCCTGAGGCGCTGGTGCACCTGGCGGCCTTGCTGGCGGCCCAGGGCGACCTTGCCGGTGCCCGGCGCCTGCAGGAGCGCGCCGCACGGGTTGGCAGGGAGTCTGAACGATGAAGGAATCCGCGATGCAATTGCTCGCCGAGGATGACGCGCACATCGACGACTGCTGGAACCGCATTGGCGTGCACGGCGACAAGCAGTGCCCGCTGCTGGAACGTCACGTTCACTGCCGCAACTGCGAGGTATATGCCGCAGCGGCCACACGCCTGCTCGACCGCTACGCGCTGATGCAGGACCACCAGGCTGCCGCGGCGCCACCGGTCGAGGAAAACACCGGCCGCTCCATGCTGCTGTTCCGCCTGGGCGAAGAGTGGCTGGCGCTGGCCACCGCCTGCCTGGCCGAAATTGCCCCGCTGCAGGCGGTGCATTCGCTGCCGCACCAGCGCTCGCGGGTGTTGCAGGGGGTGGCCAACGTGCGCGGTGCGCTGGTGCCGTGCCTGTCACTGGCCGACCTGCTGGGTGTGCAGGCCAGCGCTGCCGAGCAACGTAGCGGCCGGGCGATGCCACGCATGCTGATCCTGGCTGCGGATGGCGGGCCGGTGGTGATGGCGGTCGAGGAAATCGACGGCATTCACCGGCTCGACCCGCTGTTGCTGGGCAGCGGCCAGGACGCCTCCCACTTCACCGCAGCGGTCCTGCAATGGCGTGGCCGCAGCGTGCGGGTGCTGGACGATCAACACTTACTGTCTGCCGTGCAGCGGAGCCTGTCATGACCCCAGAGCAAATGCGCGACGCATCGTTGCTCGAACTGTTCAGCCTGGAGGCCGAGGCGCAGACCCAGGTGCTCAGCGTCGGCCTGATGGCGCTGGAGCGTAATCCCACGCAGGCCGACCAGCTCGAGGCTTGCATGCGCGCGGCCCACTCGCTGAAGGGCGCGGCGCGGATTGTCGGGGTGGACGCTGGCGTCAGCGTCGCCCACGTCATGGAGGACTGCCTGGTGGCCGCTCAGGAGGGCCGCCTGCGGCTGAGTGCCGAGCATATCGATGCCCTGTTGCAAGGCACCGACCTGTTGATGCGCATCGCCACGCCTGGCGATGCCGGGGCGCAGGCGACCCTGCCGGTGTTCCTTGCGCAAATGGCCAACCTGCTCGACCCGGGGGCAGCAGCCGTGCCCCCCGCGCCACCAGCCGTGCCAGCGCTGCCGGAAGCGCCGGTGCAAACCGTGCAAGCCGAACCTTTGCCGCTGCCTGTCGAACCCTTGGAGCCTGAGCCCGAGCCCGAGCAGGCCCCACGTCGCAAGGCCGGCAAGCGCACCGGCGAAGGTACGGAGCGGGTGCTGCGGGTCACCGCCGACCGCCTCAACAGCCTGCTCGACCTGTCCAGCAAGTCGCTGGTGGAAACCCAGCGGCTCAAGCCTTACCTGGCCACCCTGCAGCGCCTCAAGCGCATGCACGGCCAGGGCATGCAGGCGCTTGATGGCCTGCGCATGCAACTGGAGGACAGTGGCCAGAGCAGCGAGGTGCTCGAAGCCCTGGCACAGACCCAGCGCCTGCTGGCGGAAACCCAGCAGATCCTGCAGCAGCAGGCTGCCGACCTGGACGAGTTCGGCTGGCAGGCCAGCCAGCGCGCACAACTGCTGTACGACACCGCGCTGGCCTGCCGGATGCGGCCGTTTGCCGATGTGCTGACCGGCCAGAGCCGCATGGTGCGCGACCTTGGCCGTTCGCTGGGCAAGCCGGTGCGGCTGCTGGTGGAAGGGGAAAAGACCCAGGTCGACCGCGATGTGCTGGAAAAGCTCGAAGCACCGCTGACCCACCTGTTGCGCAATGCGGTCGACCACGGCATCGAGCTGCCCGAGCGGCGCCTGCTGGCGGGCAAGGCGGAGGAGGGGGTGATCCGCCTGCGGGCCTCGCACCAGGCCGGAATGCTAAGCCTGGAACTGATCGACGACGGTGCCGGCATCGACCTCGAGCGCCTGCGCAGCAGCATTGTCGGGCGTGCCCTGTCGCCCGCCGACACAGTGGCGCGGATGAGCGAGGCAGAGTTGCTGACGTTCCTGTTCCTGCCCGGTTTCAGCCTGCGCGACAAGGTCACCGAGGTGTCCGGGCGCGGCGTGGGCCTGGATGCGGTGCAGCACATGATCCGTGAACTGCGCGGTTCTATCGAGCTGACCCAGCTGGCCGGGCAGGGCTGCCGTTTTCACCTGCAGGTGCCACTGACCCTGTCGGTGGTGCGCAGCCTGGTGGTCGAGGTGGGCGGCGAGGCCTATGCCTTCCCGCTCGCCCATATCGAACGCACGCTGGAAGTGAGCGCCGAAGAGATCGTGCAGATCGAGGGGCGCCAGCACTTCTGGCACGAAGGCCGGCACATCGGCCTGGTGGCGGCCAGCCAACTGCTCAACCGCCCGGCCGGGCAAACGCAGGAGAGCAGCCTGCGGGTAGTGGTGATCCGCGAGCGCGAGCAACTGTACGGCGTGGCCGTGGAGCGGCTGGTGGGCGAGCGGGTGCTGGTGGTGATGCCGCTCGACCCACGGCTGGGCAAGGTGCAGGACATTTCTTCCGGCGCCTTGCTCGACGATGGCTCGGTGGTGCTGATCGTCGATGTCGAGGACCTGCTGCGCTCTGTGGAGAAACTGCTCAGCACCGGCAGCCTGGAACGCATCGAACGCGGCAGCAGCGGCGCCCGTGGCGTGGCGCGCCAGCGCATCCTGGTGGTCGACGATTCGCTGACCGTGCGTGAACTGCAGCGCAAGCTGCTCGGCAACCGTGGCTACGACGTGGCCGTGGCGGTGGATGGCATGGACGGCTGGAATGCCTTGCGTGGCGAGGACTTCGACCTGCTGATCACCGACATCGACATGCCGCGCATGGACGGCATCGAGCTGGTAACCCTGGTGCGCCGCGACCAGCGCCTGCAATCGCTGCCGGTGATGGTGGTGTCCTACAAGGACCGTGAGGAAGACCGACGGCGTGGCCTGGATGCCGGCGCCGACTACTATTTGGCAAAGGCCAGTTTCCATGACGATGCGTTGCTGGATGCTGTGGTTGAGCTGATCGGAGGTGCTCAGGGATGAAGATCGCCATCGTCAACGACATGCCCATGGCCGTGGAGGCGCTGCGCCGGGCGGTCGCCCTGGAGCCGGCGCACGAGGTTGTATGGGTGGCCAGCAATGGCGCCGAGGCGGTGCAGCGCTGCACCGAGCAGCAGCCAGACCTGATCCTCATGGACCTGATCATGCCGGTCATGGATGGCGTCGAGGCTACCCGGCGGATCATGGCCGAAACCCCATGCGCCATCGTCATCGTCACGGTCGACCGCAAGCAGAACGTGCACCGGGTGTTCGAGGCCATGGGCTACGGCGCCCTCGACGTGGTAGACACGCCGGCGCTGGGCGCGGGCGATCCCCGTGAAGCGGCGGCGCCACTGCTGCGCAAAATCCTCAATATCGGCTGGCTGATCGGCCAGCAGCGTGCGCCCGCCGCCCGCCCGGTGGCCACGCCGCTGCGCGAGGCTTCCCAGCGCCGCGGCCTGGTGGCGATCGGCTCGTCGGCAGGTGGCCCGGCGGCGCTGGAAGTGTTGCTGCAGGGCCTGCCGGCGGCGTTTCCGGCGGCCATCGTGCTGGTCCAACATGTGGACCAGGTGTTTGCCGCGGGCATGGCCGAATGGCTCAGCAGCGCTGCCGGGCTGCCGGTGCGCCTGGCCCGTGAAGGCGAGCCGCCGCAGCCGGGGCAGGTGTTGCTGGCCGGCACCAATCACCACATCCGCCTGCTACAGAACGGCCAACTGGCCTACACTGCCGAACCTGTCAATGAAATTTACCGGCCCTCGATCGATGTGTTCTTCGAGAGTGTGGCGCGCTATTGGACCGGCGATGCGGTGGGTGTGTTGCTTACCGGCATGGGCCGCGATGGTGCCCAGGGCCTGAAGCTGATGCGCCAGCAGGGCTTCCTGACCATTGCCCAGGACCAGACCAGCAGTGCGGTGTACGGGATGCCCAAGGCCGCTGCGGCCATCGATGCCGCAGTGGAAATCCGCCCGCTGGAACGCATAGCCGGGCGCTTGATGGAATTTTTCGCAAAATGACGAAGTGTATTGAATCACGCCGCCAGGCCGGCAGTGATCGGGTGAACAGGTATGAATGATTTACCGATCGAAGGTTTCACGACCCCCAACGAGAACTCGGCGATGGTGCTGCTGGTCGACGACCAGGCCATGATCGGCGAGGCGGTGCGGCGTGGCCTGGCCCATGAAGAGAACATCGACTTCCACTTCTGCGCCGACCCGCACCAGGCGGTGGCCCAGGCCGTGCGCATCAAGCCCACGGTGATTCTGCAGGACCTGATCATGCCTGGCCTGGACGGGCTGACCCTGGTGCGTGAATACCGCAACAACCCGGCGACCCAGGATATCCCGATCATCGTCCTGTCGACCAAGGAAGACCCGCTGGTCAAGAGCGCGGCCTTTGCTGCCGGGGCCAACGATTACCTGGTCAAGCTGCCGGACACCATCGAGCTGGTGGCGCGCATCCGCTATCACTCGCGTTCCTACCTGACCCTGTTGCAGCGCGACGAGGCCTACCGCGCCCTGCGCGTCAGCCAGCAGCAACTGCTCGATACCAACCTGATGCTGCAGCGGCTGATGAACTCCGATGGCCTGACCGGGTTGTCCAACCGCCGCCACTTCGACGAGTACCTGGAACTGGAGTGGCGCCGGGCCATGCGTGAGCAGCAGCAGTTATCGCTGCTGATGATCGACGTGGACTACTTCAAGGCCTATAACGACAGCTTTGGCCACCTGGCCGGTGACGAGGCCTTGCGCCAGGTGGCCGAGGCGATCCGCGGCTCGTGCTCGCGGCCGACCGACCTGCCGGCGCGCTATGGTGGCGAGGAATTCGTCCTGGTATTGCCCAACACCACGCCGGGCGGGGCACGCCTGGTGGCCGAGAAGCTGCGCCAGACCGTGCTCGGCCTGGGCATCCCGCACACCGCGCCGGTGCCCGACTCGTATCTGACCGTGAGCATTGGCCTGGCCACCCAGACTCCGTCCATCGGCAGCCATAGCCGGCAACTGATCTCGGCTGCGGACAAAGGCCTGTACCAGGCCAAGAATGGCGGGCGCAACCAGGTTGGCATCGCCTGACAGGGCCTCATCGCCGGCAAGCCAGCTCCCACAGGTACAGCGCATGCCTGAGACCTGCGCTGTACCTGTGGGAGCTGGCTTGCCGGCGATAGGCCGGGGCAGGCGTTCACCTCATTCTGCCGACACCACTTCTACCGCCCGGCGGGTCTGCCGCCCTGCGGCGGACTCGGTTATACTCGCAGGCTTTTCACCGAATTCGTGCGAGTAGCCAGCCCATGGAAATCCAACCGATCCTGAACACCATCAAGGACCTCACCGAGCGTTCCCAGTCCATTCGGGGGTATCTTTGACTACGATCACAAGCATGACCGCCTGATCGAAGTCAACCGCGAGCTGGAAGACCCCAACGTCTGGAACAAGCCCGAGTACGCCCAGGCCCTGGGCCGCGAACGTGCCATGCTGGCACAGGTGGTCGAGACCCTGGACAAGCTGTCCGGCGGCCTGGCCGACTGCCAGGACCTGCTCGACATGGCCGTCGAGGAAAATGACGAAGGCGCCGTCGGCGACGTCGTGACCGAACTGGAAGGCCTGGAAGAAAAACTGGCCCAGCTCGAGTTCCGTCGCATGTTCAGCGGCGAGATGGACATGAACAACGCCTACCTGGACATCCAGGCCGGCTCCGGTGGTACCGAGGCGCAGGACTGGGCCAACATCCTGCTGCGCATGTACCTGCGTTGGGCCGACAAGCGTGGTTTCGATGCCACCATCATCGAGCTTTCCGAAGGTGAAGTCGCCGGCATCAAGGGCGCCACCGTGCATATCAAGGGCGAGTACGCCTTCGGCTGGCTGCGCACCGAGATCGGCGTGCACCGCCTGGTGCGCAAGAGCCCGTTCGACTCCGGTGCCCGTCGCCACACCTCGTTCTCGGCGGTGTTCGTGTCGCCCGAGATCGACGACAAGGTCGAGATCGAGATCAACCCGGCCGACCTGCGTATCGACACCTACCGTTCCTCCGGTGCCGGTGGTCAGCACGTGAACACCACCGACTCGGCGGTGCGTATTACCCACGTACCGACCAACACCGTGGTGGCTTGCCAGAACGAACGCTCCCAGCACGCCAACAAGGACACCGCCATGAAAATGCTGCGGGCCAAGTTGTACGAGCTGGAAATGCAGAAGCGCAATGCCGCCTCGCAGGCGCTGGAAGACAGCAAGTCGGACATCGGCTGGGGCCACCAGATCCGCTCCTACGTGCTGGATGACTCGCGTATCAAGGACCTGCGTACCGGTGTCGAGCGCAGCGACTGCCAGAAGGTGCTGGACGGCGACCTCGACCAGTACCTGGAAGCGAGCCTCAAGCAGGGGCTGTAAACCGCACACAACCGCCGCGGTACCTGGCCTGGGGCCGGTATCGCGTGCCCTGCCCGAAAGGGGCACCGAACACCTGATGGAAAGAATGACGAAATGAGCGACCTCAAGACCGAAGCGCAAGACCTGCAACAGGAAGAAAACGCCCTGATCGCCCTGCGCAAGGAAAAGCTTGCCGCCGAGCGCGCGAAGGGCAATGCCTTCCCCAATGACTTCCGTCGCGACAGCTACTGCAACGACCTGCAGAAGCAGTATGCGGACAAGACCAAGGAAGAACTGGAAGCTGCAGCGATTCCGGTCAAGGTTGCCGGCCGCATCATGCTCAACCGCGGCTCGTTCATGGTCATTCAGGACATGACCGGCCGTATCCAGGTCTACGTCAACCGCAAGACCCTGCCGGAAGAAACCCTGGCCGCGGTCAAGACCTGGGACCTGGGCGACATCATCAGCGCCGAAGGCACCCTGGCCCGTTCCGGCAAGGGCGACCTGTACGTCGAAATGACCAACGTGCGCCTGCTGACCAAGTCGCTGCGCCCGCTGCCCGACAAGCACCACGGCCTGACCGACACCGAGCAGCGCTACCGCCAGCGTTACGTCGACCTGATGGTCAATGAAGAAACCCGCCACACCTTCCGTGTGCGTTCGCAGGTGATCTCGCACATCCGCAAGTTCCTCATCGAGCGCGACTTCCTCGAAGTCGAAACGCCGATGCTGCAAACCATCCCGGGTGGTGCTGCGGCCAAGCCGTTCGAAACCCACCACAACGCCCTGGACATGGCCATGTTCCTGCGCATTGCGCCGGAGCTGTACCTCAAGCGCCTGGTGGTTGGTGGCTTCGAGAAGGTGTTCGAGATCAACCGCAACTTCCGTAACGAAGGCGTTTCGACTCGTCACAACCCTGAATTCACCATGCTCGAGTTCTACCAGGCCTACGCCGACTACCGCGACAACATGGACCTCACCGAGGAACTGTTCCGCGAGCTGGCGCAGCTGGTACTGGGCACTACCGACGTGCCGTACGGCGACAAGGTGTTCCACTTCGGCGAGCCGTTCGCCCGCCTGTCGGTATTCGACTCGATCCTCAAGTACAACCCGGAGCTGACCGCTGCCGACCTGCAGGACGTCGATCGCGCCCGCGACATCGCCAAAAAGGCCGGTGCCAAGGTGCTGGGCCACGAAGGCCTGGGCAAGCTGCAGGTGATGATTTTCGAAGAGCTGGTCGAGCACAAGCTTGAGCAGCCGCACTTCATTACCGAGTACCCGTTCGAAGTGTCGCCGCTGGCCCGTCGCAACGACGACAACCCGGCTGTTACCGACCGTTTCGAGCTGTTCATCGGTGGCCGCGAGATCGCCAACGCCTACTCCGAGCTCAACGATGCCGAAGACCAGGCCGAGCGCTTCCTGGCCCAGGTGGCCGAGAAGGACGCCGGTGACGACGAAGCCATGCACTACGACGCCGACTTCGTTCGCGCCCTGGAGTACGGCATGCCGCCGACTGCTGGTGAAGGCATCGGCATCGACCGCCTGGTGATGCTGCTGACCAACTCGCCGTCGATCCGCGACGT
Organism: Pseudomonas sp. UBA6753; assembly: GCF_002453565.1. NCBI lineage: Bacteria > Pseudomonadati > Pseudomonadota > Gammaproteobacteria > Pseudomonadales > Pseudomonadaceae > Pseudomonas > Pseudomonas sp. UBA6753. The sequence goes on from NZ_DKHD01000018.1 coordinate 20,200, forward strand.
GATCCTGTTCCCGCACATGCGTCCGCAGGCCTGAGTGAATTGAACGAGCCGCCTTTCGAGGCGGCTTTTTCTTGCCTGAAGCTGCATGTTGTCAGTACCGGCCTCTTCGCGGGCACTGACGAAACACTGTCCATGAGGTACACCCCGTGACACCCGCAATGCCTCACCAGGGCGCCGCCGGCATCGCCACCGCCGTCGCCGAAAGCGTGCAATACCAAGGCCGCAAGACTGCCCGCCAGGGCAGCGAGCAGCGTCGCCAACTGATCCTCGACGCCGCCATGCGCATTGTCGTGCGCGATGGCGTACGCGGTGTGCGCCATCGCGCCGTCGCCGCCGAGGCCGGTGTGCCACTGTCGGCCACCACCTACTACTTCAAGGACATCGAGGACCTGCTCACCGATACCTTCGCCCAGTACGTCGAACGCAGCGCGGCCTACATGGCCAAGCTGTGGGCCAATACCGAGGTGGTGTTGCGCCAGTTGCTGGCCGAGGGTGACGGCAGCCCACAGGCGCGGGCACGCCTGGCTGACGAGGTAGCGCGCATGACAGCCGACTACGTGCAGCGGCAACTGCTGAACCGCCGCGACTTCCTGATGGCCGAGCAGGCCTTCCGCCAGGAGGCGCTGCTTTGCCCGCGCCTGGCTCAACTGGTGTGCGCCCATGAACAGATCCTGCTGCATGGCACCCGCCAATTGCTGCAGGTGGTGGGCTCGCAGCAACCGGAACAGGACGCCCAAATGTTGACGGCGATTATCGAGCAGATGGAATATCAGGGCCTGCTCAAGGATGCGAACGCGCAAGCCGATGGGCAGATGCTCGCTATGCTTAGCCGATACCTGCAGCTGGTGCTGGCATCGGCCTGAGCCGAGACCGACTTTTCAAGGAGAACCTGATGAAAGCCTGGCGTGTGGTGTTGTTGACTTTGTCATTCCTGCTGCTGGGCGGTTGTCTGGTGACCTTCCACGAGCCCTTGCCGAGCAACCAGGCGGCGCCCAAGGCCCTGCTCGGCAAGTGGAGCAGCAAGGACGCCTGGGGCGAGCCGCTGAAGCTGGTAATCAGCCGTAGCGGCGGCGATGCCTACAAGGCAGTGGCCACGGCCAAGGGCAAGGCCCCCGAGGAATACGCGTTCACCGTGTCGCGCCACGGTAACCGCTGGTACCTGTCGGCTGGCGTGCCGAAGCGCCTGGGTGGCAACTTCCTGATCGGCGGTTTCGATATCGTCGATGGCAAGGAACTGGTGGTCTATAACCTGGATGTCGAGCAGGTGCAGCAGGCGGTGGACAAGAAGGAGCTGACCGGGCGCAGCACCGAGGTGCCGGAAGACAACGGCGACGGTGTGCTGATCGACAGCCCGTCGGCGCGGGTGCTGGCGTACCTGGACGACCCGGCCAACTCCGACCTGTTCGTTGAAGTGGCGCGGTTCCAGCGCTCCGGCAAGTAATTACCTGTGCCGGCCTCTTCGCGGGCTTGCCCGCTCCCACAGGTACAGCGCTGCTCTCGGCTGTGGCGCCGCTCCTGTGGGAGCGGGCGAGCCCGCGAAGAGGCCGGTACAGGTTTCTTGTACTAGAAAGGAGTCCTCGGTGGACGAATACCAGCAAACCATCCGTGCCCTGTCCGACCGCATCGTTGCGGCACAGACCCCGATCCGGGTTCTGGACGCGGTGAAGTGGGACGACAACATCCGCCAGGGTTTCCTCAAGGCCAAGGGCAAGGAGCCGCCGGCCGTCGACCGTGCTTACTACCAGTCGCGCCCGCTGGCGTTCGATTCCAGCGCGGTCAAGGCCGAGTTCCAGGGCATCGAGCGCGACATCATTCGCCAGCTCGGCCAGTTCAACCCGGTCGGGCAGATAATGAAGCGCATGTGCCGCGAATACCGCATGGTGGTGCGCATGCTCGAAGCGCGCGGCACCGAGGATTTCGGCCTGATCTCCCAGGAGCTGTACGGCGCTGCCTCGGATGCCTTCCACGCCGGTGATCCGACCTTGGCCGACCTCGGCCTGATGCTGTCGGACTACCTGAACAACATCGATGGCCGTGGCGACCTCAAGGACGAACCGAAGAACCTCACCGCCAAGGAGGCCGTGGAAATCCTCCAGCACCGGCTGAACAAGGTGTTTGGCGAGGCCGAGGAGACCATCCGTGTGTTCGAGTCCGACGGCATCGTCGCCGATGCCGCGGCCGGGGCCGACTACATCAAGGTGCGTGCCGACGCCATGTTCAACTCCCGTGACGTGCGCGCCCTGGAGGTGCACGAAGGGCTGGTGCATGTCGGCACCACGCTCAACGGCCTGAACCAGCCGATCTGTACCTTCCTGGCCAAGGGCCCGCCCTCGTCGACGGTGACCCAGGAAGGCCTGGCCATCCTCATGGAGGTGATCGCCTTCGCCTCCTACCCCAGCCGCCTGCGCAAGCTCACCAATCGCACCCGCGCCATCCACATGGTCGAGGAGGGTGCCGATTTCATGCAGATCTACAACTTCTTCCGCGAGCAGGGGTTCGAGATGGCGCAGAGCTACAGCAACGCCAGCCGGGTGTTCCGTGGGTCGGTGCCCAATGGCCTGCCATTTACCAAGGACTTGTCCTACCTCAAAGGCTTCATCATGGTTTACAACTACATTCAGTTGGCCGTGAAGAAGGGCAAGCTCGAACAGATCCCGTTGCTGTTCTGTGGCAAGACCACCCTGGAAGACATGCGTACCCTGCGACAGCTGGTCGAGGAAGGCCTGGTCGAGCCGCCCAAGTACCTGCCCGAGCAATTCCGCGACCTCAACGCGCTGTCGGCCTGGATGTGCTTCTCCAACTTCCTCAACCACCTGAGCCTGGACCGCATTGAAGCCGATTACGCGAACATTCTCTGAATGCTGCCGCCTGCTGGCCCTGGGTTTGATCCTGCTGGGCCTGGGCGGTTGCAGCAGCCTGCTGTTCTATCCCGAGCGCGGCCAGCCGTTCACGCCCGAGCGGGCCAGGCTCGAGTACCGCGATGTCACCTTGACCACTGCTGATGGCATCCGCCTGCACGGCTGGTGGCTGCCGGCCAAGGCCGGGGTCGAGGTCAAGGGCACGGTGCTGCACCTGCATGGCAATGGCGGCAACCTGCCTGGGCACCTGGGCGGCAGCTACTGGCTGCCGGAGCAGGGCTACCAGGTGTTGATGATCGATTACCGCGGCTATGGCCTGTCCCAGGGCGAGCCGAGCCTGCCCGAGGTGTACCAGGACATCGCCGCGGCCATGGCCTGGCTGGAGCAGGCTCCCGAGGTCAAGGGCAAGCCATTGGTACTGCTGGGGCAGAGCCTTGGCGGGGCCATGGCCATTCACTACCTGGCGGCCCACCCGGAGCAGCGCCAGCGTTTCAGTGCCCTGGTGTTCGACGGTGTGCCGGCCAGTTACCGTGCGGTCGGGCGCTTTGCCCTCAGCACCTCGTGGATGACCTGGCCGCTGCAGGTGCCGCTGTCGTGGCTGGTGCCGGACGGTGACAGCGCGATCCGCTCGATCGAGCAGCTGAGCAGCCCGCCCAAGCTGTTCTTCCACAGCATCGACGACACCCTGGTGCCGATGGACAACGGCATCCGCCTGTACCAGCACGCGCCAGCGCCGCGGGTGCTGCAACTGACCCGTGGTGGCCACGTGCAGACCTTCGCCGACCCGACCTGGCGCCAGGTGATGCTGCGTTTCCTCGACGACCCCAGCCATTTCAACGGCCTGCGGCGGCTGGCCGAAGTGCCCAATTACCCTGACGAGAAGAACAAGCAATGAGTGAAGAACGCAACGCCATCCCGCTGATCCTGACCGGTGTCGGCAGCATCATCGTGACGGTGGGGGCCTTGTGGTACTACGGTTACCTGCATTTCGCCAAGCCCGAGGATGCCCTGTTGCTGCAGGATTTCACCATGCTCAAGACCATCCCCGGCGAGGACTACAAGGTCTCGCTGGACCCGGCACCACAAGTGGCCCAGTGCGTCGATGGCGTGCTGGTGCTGTTCGACACCCAGCAGAAAGGCCTGACCGGGGTGCTGGTGGACAACCGCAAGCGCGCGGTGCGTTGCATGGGCGAGGAAACCCCGCAGCAGGTGCAGTGAGCCATTATCTCTGCTGCCTGTGCTGGCCCTTTCGCGGCTGAAGCCGCTCCCACAGGGACTGTGCAAAGCTCAAGATATCTGCTGCCTGAACTGGCCTCTTCGCGGGCACGCCCGCTCCCACAGGGATCGCGCAAAGCTCGAAACGGGCGCCGTACCTGTGGGAGCGGGCGTGCCCGCGAAGAGGCCGGAACAGGCAAAAGAAAGCCCCGCTTCGATCGCGGGGCTTGTCAGTTCAGCTAGCCAGCCTTACTGCTGTACCTGGCTCACCGAGCGCGGCGCCACCGGCTGGTTGTCGTTGGAGATGGTCACCTCCACCCGACGGTTCTGCGCACGCCCCGAATTGCTCGAGTTGTCCGCTACCGGGTACTCCTTGCCATAGCCCTGGGCGACGATGCGCGCCGGGTCGACGCCGGCACGTACCAGTGCCATGCGCACGCTGTTGGCGCGGCGCTCCGACAGGCCCTGGTTGTAGTTGGCCGAGCCGACGCTGTCGGTGTAACCCTCGACGATCACCTTGCGTTCCGGGTTTTCCTGGAGGAACTGCGCCAGCTTGGTGACGTTCGGGTAGGCGTTGCTCTTGAGTTCGGCTTTGTTGAAGTCGAACAGCACGTCACCGAAGGTGACCAGCGTGCCGCGGTCGGTCTGCTTGGCGTTGAGGCTGTCCTGCAGCTTGGCGATCTGTGCGTCGCGGGCGTCCAGCTTAGCCTGGGCGCGCTGGGCCGAGGCGTTCTTCAGTTCGCCTTCGGCTGTGCGCAGGGCGATGGTCTGCTTGGCCACTTCGACGCGCTGGTTGGTCAGGTAGGCCAACTGGTCGACCTTCTTCTCGTCTTCACGGTCCATGTAGGCCTTGTCGGCCTTGTTCAGCCAGTCCTGGGCGTCCTTGGTCTCCAGTGCTGCAACCTTGCTCGATTGCGGGTCGCTCTGCAGCGAGGAGAAGTTGGTGCGGGCCGATTCGAGGTTGGCGTTAGGGTCGTGCGAGCAGGCAGCAAGGCCGACGCTCAGGGCCAGCAGGGCGGGAATCATGACGTAGTTGCGCATAGTGTTCATCCTTTGATCGTGTGCGAAGGCCGAGGTGGGCGGGGCAGGGCTCACTGAGCGCTGCGCAGGCCTTCCTCACGTACGTCCTGAACGCCCTGGCGGGCATCCTGCACGGCCTTCTGGGCCTTGGCCGCCTGGGCCTTGCGTTCGGCGAGGCGGGCGTCCCACTCGGCCTGTTCGGCCAGGCGCCTGGCGTCGTCGTATTTCTTGTCATGCATGGCGATCTCGGCCTGCTTGAACTTGTCCTGTGCCGCTTTCATTTCCACGGCGGCGAACTCGGTGCCGCCAGCGCTGACGGCGGAGTTCACGGCGGACTGGGTGACTGCATACTGCTCGGTGGGCGGGTTGCCCGCACAGCCGGCCAGGATCAGGCTGCTGCCCAGGGCCAGCGCTGCCAGCTTGAACCCGCGCACATGAGTGGATGAGGGTTTGTAGATGCGGGTGTTCTTGGTGGTCAGTTCCATTGGATCACTCCTGTTTACGACGTTGTCCGTAGCAGTCCATCGCTCGTTCCCTGACACGTGCACGCGCTTCAGCTCAACGGTGCACAACGGCAGGTGTGCAGGGTTTTAGCGTGATGGCTATTGGCTGTGACTGGCGCGTTTTTCGGATAGTTCAGAAAAAATCATCCTGAGCGGATAACTATTTCTGACTAATCGGTCAGTGCGATTCACCCGGAACTTTCGCGGGGCGTAGCGGTATTCCGGGCCTTTGCCAGGCCCGGAGCGGGGGCGGCGGGTTACTTCTCGCTGTCGGCTGCCGGGTTGCTCAGGGCGTGCAGATGCTGTCGCGAAAGTGACAGAAAGCGCGGAGTAGGACCGATGTCCTCGTACAGCGGGTCGCCTTCCTCGTCGGTGGCAATGACCTGGCGGCCTTGCACATAGGGGAAGCTGGCTTCCAGCTCCTCGAGGGCTGCCGCGACCAGCTCACCGAGCAGTTCCTCGGCGGTGCGCTTGGGGTACATGTCGATCAGCGCGGCCAGGCGCGCTTCGGACTCAAGGTCCAGATGCAGGACATGGCCCGTGGGGCTGAGGGTACCGGCGGCATTCTGTTCCCAGTGCTGGGCGAGTTCACGGATTTTCATGCTGACCTCTGTTGACGCCTGAAAGGGCTGCAATGCATGGGAGTGTCGTGCTTTCACTTTAGTTTGCTTTGGCCGATCACGGCTTGCCATCGGCGCCTGGCTGTGGGCACTCTTGCCAGGTATGTCGCACCCTCTGTGGGAGCGGGCGTGCCCGCGAACACCGGCAACGCCGGTGCCAGGCACCGCGTTGGATTCTTCGCGGGCAAGCCCGCTCCCACAGGGGATCGCGTAAGGGCTGAAAAAGGGATGCAATGCGCCAGAGCCGCGCCGGAGAGAGGGCCAATGACCGATATCGATGTGCGTTTGCGTGAAGATGTCCATGTGTTGGGTGAGCTGCTCGGCGACACCATTCGCCAGCAGCATGGCGAGGCGTTCCTGCAGAAGATCGAGGACATCCGCCACAGTGCCAAGGCCGACCGCCGCGTTGCCGGCGAGCAACTGAGCTCGACTCTGGCGGACCTGGCCGATGAAGACTTGCTACCCGTGGCCAGGGCCTTCAACCAGTTCCTTAACCTGGCCAACATGGCCGAGCAGTACCAGTTGATCCGCCGCCGCGACGCCGACCAGCCCGAGCCGTTCGAGGCCCAGGTGCTGCCCGAGCTGCTGGCGCGCCTGAAGCAGGCCGGGCACAGCAATGATGCCCTGGCTCGGCAATTGGCCAAGCTCGACATCCAGCTGGTGCTCACCGCGCACCCCACCGAGGTGGCCCGCCGCACCCTGATCCAGAAGTACGACGCCATCGCCGGCCAACTGGCGGCCCAGGACCACCGCGACCTGACCCCGGCCGAACGCCAGCAGGTGCGCGAGCGCCTGCGCCGGCTGATCGCCGAGGCCTGGCACACCGAAGAAATCCGCCGCACCCGACCGACGCCGGTGGACGAAGCCAAGTGGGGCTTCGCGGTGATCGAGCATTCGCTGTGGCACGCCATCCCTAGCCATTTGCGCAAGGTCGACAAGGCCCTCCTGGAGGCTACCGGCCTGCGCCTGCCGCTGGAGGCGGCGCCGATCCGCTTCGCCTCGTGGATGGGCGGTGACCGTGATGGCAACCCCAACGTGACCGCAGCGGTCACCCGCGAAGTCCTGCTGCTGGCGCGCTGGATGGCTGCCGACCTGTTCCTGCGCGACATCGATGCGCTGGCGTCCGAGTTGTCCATGCAGCAGGCCGACGATGCCCTGCGCGAGCGGGTCGGCGACAGTGCCGAACCCTACCGTTCCCTGCTCAAGCAACTGCGCGATCGCCTGCGGGCGACGCGCGCCTGGGCGCATTCGGCATTGACCAGCAGCCAGCCGGCCAGTGCCGAGGTGCTGGTGGACAACCGCGACCTGATCGCGCCGCTGGAGCTGTGCTACCAGTCCCTGCACGCCTGTGGCATGGGTGTGATCGCCGAAGGCCCGTTGCTCGACTGCCTGCGCCGCGCCGTGACCTTCGGCCTGTTCCTGGGCCGCCTGGACGTGCGCCAGGACGCCGCCCGCCACCGTGATGCGTTGAGCGAGATTACCGACTACCTGGGCCTGGGGCGCTATGCCGACTGGGATGAAGAGCAGCGCATCGAGTTCCTCCAGGCCGAGCTGAAAAACCGCCGGCCACTGCTGCCCGCGCACTTCAAGCCGCAGGCCGATACCGCCGAGGTACTGGCCACCTGCCGGGAAATTGCCGCTGCACCAGCCGCCTCGCTGGGCTCTTACGTCATCTCCATGGCCGGTGCTGCCTCGGATGTGCTGGCGGTGCAGCTGCTGCTGAAGGAGGCCGGCCTGACTCGGCCCATGCGCGTGGTGCCGCTGTTCGAGACCCTGGCCGACCTCGACAATGCTGGCCCGGTGATGCAGCGCCTGCTCGGCCTGCCAGGCTACCGCGCCAACCTGCGCGGCCCGCAGGAAGTGATGATCGGCTATTCCGACTCGGCCAAGGACGCTGGTACCACGGCTGCAGCCTGGGCGCAGTACCGGGCCCAGGAAAACCTGGTGCGTATCTGCGCCGAGCACCAGGTCGAGTTGCTGCTGTTCCACGGCCGTGGCGGCACGGTAGGCCGCGGCGGTGGCCCGGCCCACGCGGCGATCCTGTCGCAGCCACCGGGTTCGGTGGCGGGGCGCTTCCGCACCACCGAGCAGGGCGAGATGATCCGCTTCAAGTTCGGCTTGCCGGGCATCGCCGAGCAGAACCTGAACCTGTACCTGGCCGCCGTGCTCGAAGCCACCTTGTTGCCACCGCCACCACCGCAGCCGGCCTGGCGCGAGGTGATGGACCAACTGGCCGCCGATGGCGTCAAGGCCTACCGCGGCGTGGTGCGGGAGAACCCCGATTTTGTAGAGTACTTCCGCCAGTCCACCCCGGAGCAGGAACTGGGGCGCCTACCGCTGGGCAGCCGCCCGGCCAAGCGTCGCGCCGGTGGCATCGAAAGCCTGCGGGCCATTCCGTGGATCTTCGGCTGGACCCAGACCCGTCTGATGCTGCCGGCCTGGCTTGGCTGGGAAACGGCATTGAACAATGCCCTGGCCCGTGGCCAGGGTGAACTGCTGGCGCAGATGCGCGAGCAATGGCCGTTCTTCCGCACCCGCATCGACATGCTCGAGATGGTGCTGGCCAAGGCCGATGCGCAGATCGCCGAGGCCTACGACGAACGTCTAGTGCAACCGCACCTGCTGCCTTTGGGTGCGCACCTGCGCGACCTATTGTCGCAGTCGTGCCAGGTGGTACTGGGCCTTACCGGGCAGCCGGTGCTACTGGCGCACAGCCCCGAGACGCTGGAATTCATCAGCCTGCGCAATACCTATCTGGACCCGTTGCACCGCCTGCAGGCCGAGTTGCTGGCCCGCTCGCGCAGCCGCGAAGCCGCTCTGGACAGCCCGTTGGAGCAGGCCTTGCTGGTGACTGTGGCGGGTATTGCAGCCGGCCTGCGCAACACCGGCTGAGGGTAGGCCCGGGGCGCACAGGGCAGGTGCCGTGCGGGGGATGCAAGTGGGCGAAGAGGGTGGTTGCGCCGGGCGCAACCGCCTGCCAGGCCAGCCGTAGGTGGCGCATTCCTGCAACTTTGGGACGCTTGTCTGGCTGCCGGGCGCTGTGTATCTTGAGCAGCCTTCTGACCGATTTATGGTCATACCCGATTTTCCGGACTTGGCCCTGGTCGCCGAATCCATTGAATTTCATAAAAAAATTTGAGGAGCACGAGATGCGCGTAATTCTGCTGGGAGCTCCCGGGGCCGGTAAAGGTACTCAGGCAAAGTTCATCACCGAAAAGTTCGGTATCCCCCAGATTTCCACCGGTGACATGCTGCGTGCCGCCGTCAAGGCCGGTACCCCGCTGGGCCTGGAACTGAAGAAAGTCATGGATGCCGGCCAGCTGGTCTCCGACGAGTTGATCATCAGCCTGGTCAAGGAGCGCATCGCCCAGCCTGATTGCGCCAAGGGCTGCCTGTTCGACGGCTTCCCACGTACCATCCCGCAAGCCGAAGCCATGGTCGCTGCCGGTGTCGACATCGACGCCGTGGTGGAAATCGCCGTGGACGACGAGGAAATCGTCGGCCGCATGGCTGGCCGCCGCGTGCACCTGGCCTCGGGCCGCACCTACCACATTCAGTACAACCCGCCGAAAGTGGAAGGCAAGGACGACGAGACGGGTGAAGACCTGATCCAGCGTGATGACGACAAGGAAGAAACCGTTCGCCATCGCCTGTCGGTCTACCACAGCCAGACCAAGCCGCTGGTGGACTTCTACCAGAAGCTGTCCGCCGCCAATGCCGGCAAGCCGAAGTACAGCCACATCGAAGGCGTCGGCTCGGTCGAAGCCATCACCGCCAAGGTCCTGGCAGCCCTGAGCTGATCCAGCGCCCGACGCACCTCGACAACGGCCCGCTTGCGGGCCGTTGTCGTTTGTGGGGGCGCGGCATTGCGGCCCTGATGCGGCCTTTGTGGGAGCGGGCGTGCCCGCGAAGAATTCAACGCGGTGGCTGGCACCGGCTGCGCCGGTGTTCGCGGGCGCGCCCGCTCCCACAGAGACCGCGCCAGTTCGCCATGTAGCGCATTAATGGCCGTACAGCTGCCCCTTCGGGACACAACGCCGCCGCTGCTCTATACTGCCGCTCTTTTCCCCCTAGTACCTGGATACCCGTTCGATGACCACCCTCCTGGCCCTGGATACCGCCACCGAAGCCTGTTCCGTCGCACTGCTGCATGACGGCAAGGTAACCAGCCATTACGAGGTGATCCCGCGCATGCATGCCCAGAAGCTGCTGCCGATGATCAAGCAGCTGCTGGCCGAGTCCGGCGTGGCGCTGAATGCGCTGGATGCCATCGCCTTTGGCCGTGGCCCGGGCGCGTTCACCGGCGTGCGCATTGCCATCGGTGTGGTCCAGGGCCTGGCCTTCGCCCTGGAGCGCCCGGTTTTGCCGGTGTCCAACCTGGCCGCACTGGCCCAGGGCGCGCTGCGCGAGCACGGCGTGCAGCATGTGGCGGCCGCCATTGATGCGCGCATGGATGAAGTGTATTGGGGCTGCTACCAGGCCACCGAAGGCGAAATGCGCCTGGTCGGCCAGGAGGCAGTGCTGCCGCCCGAGCAGGTGGCGCTGCCGGCGGGCAGCGCTGGCGAGTGGTTCGGTGCCGGTACCGGTTGGGGCTATGCCGAGCGCCTGGCGGTGCAGGTGGCAGCCAGCAATGCCAGTGCCTTGCCCAACGCCCTGGACATCCTCAGCCTGGCCAGCTTTGCCTGGGCACGCGGTGAGGCGATCGTTGCCGAACAGGCACAACCGGTCTACCTGCGCGATAATGTAGCGACACCCAAGAAGCGCTGAGTGTTGTTCGTCGGTTATCGCCGATGACACTAAAACCTTTTGCGCGATCTGTGGTCCAGTTATCACTCGAGCATTAGCGATGGAATCCTGATGCTGCTAAATTGCCATCATTGGTTCTGAGTGCTCATGCCATGCGTATCGACGGTTTCTCATCGCAGTCCTACCCGATCAAGCGCACCCCACGCAAGGCAGCGGTGCGTGACGAGGCCATCGATGATGCCGAGGTGATCGAGGAGGTCGAAACCGCCCCTCAGGAAGCCACCGCCCGCCGTCGCAGCGGTGGCCTGCCAGCCCGCCAGCAGGACATGATCTTCCCCCGCGCCCGTGACCGCCGCACCGCTACCGCATTGGCCAGCTACCTGAGCACCGCCGGTTTTACCGACTGGGACATGGAAGTGCTGGGGCTCGACCTGTACATTTAGTGGATGAGTCCATCACCACTGCCTTATTTTCTCGGTTGCCCGTCATGGAGCGAAAACGCCTGGCGCGACTACCTGTATCCCGCCGACGCCAACAGCAGTGAAATGCTCGGCTACTACAGCCAGGTGTTCAACGCCGTCGAGGGCAATACCACTTTCTACGCACGTCCCGCACCCGGCACCATTGCGCGCTGGGCGCAGATCATGCCCGAACACTTCCGCTTCACTGCCAAGTTCCCGCGGGACATCAGCCATGAAGGCGACCTGCGCGATCAGCTGGAACCGGCCTTTGACTTCACCCGCCTGATGGCCCCGCTGGGCCAGCGCGTAGCGCCGTACTGGCTGCAGTTGCCGGCCCAGTTCAGCCCCGCACGGCTGGGCGAGCTTTGCCACTTCCTTGACGAAGTCGGAGTGCCGGTGGCCGTGGAGGTGCGCAACCAGGCCTTCTTCGCCAAGGGTGAAGAAGAGCGGTTGCTCAACCGCCTGCTGCATGAGCGTGGCGTGGAGCGTATCTGCCTCGACCCGCGTGCCTTGTTCAGCTGCACCTCCCGTGACCCCGCCGTGCTGCATGCGCAGGCGAAGAAGCCCAAGGTACCGCCACGCCCGGCAGCCTTCAGCCAGCACCCGCAGGTGCGCTTCATTGGCCACCCGCAGCTGGAGGCCAACGAGGCCTTTCTTACCCCCTGGGTGGACAAGGTCGCCGCCTGGATCGAGGAAGGCCGCAACCCCTACATCTTCCTGCACACCTCGGACAACCGCCTGGCCGCCGCGTTGGCCCAGCGCTTTCACCAACGCCTGATGCAGCGCCTGCCAGGCCTTGCCGCGTTGCCGGAATTGCCGCGCACCCCCGAGGTCGAACAACTGGGGCTACTCTGACCTTTCCCTGACTGCCGGAGGTTGAACCATGGATGTGCAAACCCTGCGAGCCGAAGCCTTCAAGGCCCTGCACGAGCGTGACAGCGCCTTCGTCATCCCCAACCCGTGGGATGCCGGCTCGGCCAAGTTGCTGGCCAGCCTGGGCTTCGAGGCGCTGGCCACCACCAGTGCCGGCCTGGCCTTCAGCCTGGGCCGGCCGGACGCCGAAGGCGCCTTGAGCCTGGACGATACCCTCGATTATGCTGGCGAGATTGTCGACGCTACCCCCTTGCCGGTGGCCGCTGACCTGGAGAACGGCTTTGGCGACCTGCCCGAAGATTGCGCCCAGACCATTCTGCGGGCCGCCGAAGTCGGCTTGGTGGGTGGCTCTATCGAGGATGCCAGTGGTCACAGCGATACGCCGATCTATGATTTCGGGCTGGCAGTGGAGCGTGTGCGCGCAGCCGTGCAGGCCGCACGCAGCCTGCCGTTCCCGTTCACCCTGTGCGCCCGGGCAGAGAACCTGCTGCACGGGCGCATGGACCTGGACGACACCATCCTGCGCCTGCAGGCCTATGCCGAGGCCGGTGCTGATGTGCTCTATGCGCCCGGGCTGCGTACTGTCGAGGAAATCCGCGCGGTGGTGCAGGCCGTCGCGCCGCGGCCGGTGAATGTGCTGATGGGCATGGCGGGCGTGCCGCTGAGCGTCAACCAGTTGCAGGACCTGGGTGTACGCCGCATCAGCGTCGGCTCGTCGCTTGCCCGTGCCGCGTTGGGGGCCTTCCACCGGGCTGCGCTGGAGATTCGCGATGAGGGCACCTTCGGCTACGGTGAGCAGGCGCTGCCGTTCGCCCAACTCAACGACCTGTTCCGCCGCTGATGAGGGCCGTGCTGGCGTTGCTGGCCGGCCTGTCGTTGCTTGCGGGGCTGGCCTGGCACCTGGGTTGGCGGCTGCCCGCCGCGTGGAACCCGTGGGCGCCGCTGGACGTGCGTCAGCCCCCCAACCTGCTGACCCCCTACAAGCTTTCCCGCCTTCGTGATGACCCGATGCTGTGTCGCCTGGCACTTCAAACCAGCCAGTTGCGCTACCGGGCACAAGCCGACAGTTCGGCTGCTGCCGACTGCCCATTGCGAAACGTATGGCGTATCGACGGTGGTCAGGCGCGGCTCGGCGGCAGCTTCCTGGCCAGCTGTCCGTTGGCAGTGGCGTATGCACTGTTCGAAAACCATGGCCTGCAGCCTGTAGCGCAACGGGTGTTGGGGCAGCCGGTGGTTCAGGTCGACCACCTGGGCAGTTTTGCCTGCCGCAATGTCTACCACCGCAAGCAGGGCCGGCTGAGCCAGCACGCCACGGCCGATGCCCTGGACATCAGTGGCTTTCGCCTGCAGGACGGCCAGCGCATCGTCCTCGCGCGGGACTGGCAGGCGGGCGGGCAAAAAGCGGAATTCCTTCGTCAGGTGCAGCAGGCGGCCTGTGACAGCTTCAGCACGGTACTGGGGCCGGACTACAACGCTGCACACCACAACCACTTTCATGTGGACATGGGCCGCTGGCAGATCTGTCGTTGAGCGTGGGCACGTTCAGGCGTGGGCGCGCACGTTGTTCAGCACCACCGGGCGTGCCCAGTGGATGTCGAACTCCAGGTCGTTCTGTTGCTTGGCCAGGGTGGCGTCATCGAACGGTTCGGGCGCCGGGTCCAGCAGGTTGGTCTCGAACTCGGCGATCGGCAGGAACAGCGAGCGCGGGGTAGGGCCGGGGCCGGGTTCGGCAATCGGGTGACCTTGGCTCATCACCACCGGGCGTAGCCAGCTGTTGCTGATGTCGAGCTGGCGCTGCTGCTCGATCAACTCGACTGCGCTGAACGGCTCGGGGGCGGGCGGCAGCAGGTTGGCTTCGAGTTCTGCCTTGGGCAGGAACAGTGGCTCGGGCGGTGCCACCTCGGTGTCGTGTACCGGGCAGGCACGCTGGGCGTCGATCAGGGCCAGCGCACGGGCGCCGCCGATCGGCTCGCCGCTGCTCTGGTCGTATTGCACGAACGACTGGCTGACGCTGTCTACCGGCTCTTCCTGCTGCTCGGCCATGGCCCGGGCAAAGAAATCCTGCCACAGGTGGCTGACGCCCCCGAGTGCCTGGGTGTTGTGCTGACTGTAGTTGCCGACAGGCGACAGGTAGGTCAAGCCGATGGGAAGAGTATCTGACATGGCAGTCGCGCGCGTTGTGCTCTGGCAGAATAGCGGGATATTGCCTGTATCGGCCGAAGTAGCCGATACATTAACGGCTGGGTTCAATTTCTAGGTGTGAATGATGGAAGAGCAGGGCACAGGTATCCGGGTCGAGGCGCTGTCGGCTGAATTCGAGGCGCAAGCTGCTGCGTGGGCACAGCGCCTTGAGTTGCCGCTGCAGGACGATGCTGCCGGGTTTGCCGTGCAGGTGGGCGTTGATGGCTTGCAGATCCAGCAATTGGGCCCGCAGGCCCCGGGGCCGGTGCGGGTCGACTTTGTCGAAGGCCAGGCCGCGCACCGGCGCATGTTCGGTGGTGGCAACGGGCAGATGATCGCCAAGGCGGTGGGCATTGCCCAAGGCGTGCGTCCGCAGGTGCTGGATGCCACCGCCGGGCTGGGCAAGGACGCGTTCGTGCTGGCCAGCCTGGGCTGCCAGATGACCCTTATCGAACGCCAGCCGCTGATTGCTGCATTGCTGGAGGACGGCCTGGCGCGGGCGCGGTCGGATGAAGAGGTGGGGCCGATCGTGGGGCGCATGCGCCTGCTGACCGGCAACGCCATCGAGCGCATGCGCGCCTGGGAAGGCGAGGCGCCACAGGTGATCTACCTTGACCCGATGTTCCCGCACCGGGACAAGAGTGCGCTGGTGAAGAAGGAAATGCGGGTGTTCCGGCCCTTGGTGGGTGATGACCTGGATGCCCCGGCCCTGCTCGAAGCTGCCCTGGCGCTGGCCAGCCACCGGGTGGTGGTGAAGCGGCCGCGCAAGGCGCCGATCATCGACGGGCCGAAGCCGAGCCACAGCCTGGAGGGCAAGTCGAGCCGGTATGACATTTACCCTAAGAAGGCCCTCAAGGCCTGAGCTTTCCCGATGTGGCCGGCTAGCGCGGGTCATTGTGGGAGCGGGCGTGCCCGCGAAGTCGGCAACTCGGTGCCTGGCACCGGCTCCGCCGGTGTTCGCGGGCACACCCGCTCCCACAATGACCGCGCTGCTTGAATGCCATGTATGTCATTGACATTGCTTCAGGGGCGGAATGCCCGCAAGAACACCCCTACCACCTCGCGCACATGCGCCTCGGCCTCATCCCCCTCCAGCGGCCCCGCGCATCCCAGCAGCAACCGGTAATCCGGTGCGCCCTTGACCAGGCAGAAGAAGTGCTCCGCCGCACGCAGCGGGTTGTCGATGCGCAGCAGCCCGCGCTCGTGCGCCCCGCGCAGCAATGCTTCCATCCCCGCCAGCACGCGCTTGGGCCCGGCTTCGTAGAAGTACTCGCCAAAGCTCGGGTCGAGGCTGCCCTGGGCCATGATCAGGCGGCTGAGCTTGACCGCCTCATCGCTGCTGATCAGCGCCTGAAAGCCACGGGCAATGGTCAGCAGCACCTCTTCCACCGGCGCCCCCTCGGGGTACTCGAACAGCAGGTCGGGCAACTGGATCTGGCAGGTTGCCATGACCGCCGAGCCGAACAGCGTCTGCTTGTCGGTGAAGTGGCTGTATACGGTGAGCTTTGAAACACCTGCCGCCGCAGCGACCGCATCCATGCTGGTGTTGGCGTAGCCAAGGCTGAGGAACAGGGCCTTGGCTGCTTCGAGAATCGCCTCGCGTTTGGCCAGATCCTTGGGCCGGCCCGGGCCGATGGGGGCGTCGTTGGACATTGTGGTCTGCATCTGGTTGAAGAAACACCATCTTAACGGGTCAGGCGCCATCCGGCTAAAGCCTGCGGGCAAAACCTGCTGTTTGTCAGCGAAAAGCTGATCGACAGTGAGGTAGGAGATCGAGTGCAGCAAAAGCCCAACGCATGGCGAAAAATTGACGGGTTCCAGATGCGCTGGACCCGCTCGGGGTAGTTGCCGAACTCGCGCGCACTGGCGGAATGAAAGTGCTGGTGCTCAAGGGGGTGTACGAGACCGTCCCCGTTGCCCAGGCCATCGAGGAGGGCGTGCTTGGCATCGTACTGGTCGAGGATTCGCCGTCGAGGCGAGTGCTTTGGCGGAGAAGAACACGATCTCCGTCGGTCTTGGTCGCAGTCAAGGTCACCAGGTTGTTGGCGGTCAGGATCTTCGAGTCATCGGGGTTACTGGTGTCGGGGTGCACGATGGCGCGAAGCTGGTCGAGGGTAACGGAACCGTTGCTGGCGACGCTTACGGTGAACACCAGATGGTTGCCGATGGCGAACGGCCTTCCACCACGGCGCCATTGAGCGACAGGTTGACTGCCGAGCCGGTGGCCGTGTCGGTCAGGCCAGAGGCGCTCGTCACGACGCGCAGGGCATAGGTGAGCGTACCGGCACCATCGTTGCCGAAGGCCGAGGTGAAGTTGGCGGCGATGCCGATGAACACCTTGTTCAGCAGATTGACGGCATCGTCAGGATTGCCCGTGTTCGGGTGCTTCAGCGGCTGGTATTCCACCGTCTAGATCTTGCCGCCTCTTCCCGGCATCCGTTGCCTGATTTAATATACTCTCCAGTACAAATATTGAATGTGCCCTCCGCGAAAGGATTCATCATGTTGCGCCATGCCTTGTCCATCGCTCTGTCCGCCGCTGCCGTGCTGTTGCTGGCGGCGTGCGGCCAGGAAGCCGCCCCACCTGCAGCGCCGCGCCCGGCGCTGGTGGTGCAGCCGCAGCCGGCCGAAGCCGCTGCCGACAGTTACCCCGGCGAAGTGCGGGCGCGCTTCGAGCCGGAACTGGCTTTCCGCATTAGCGGCAAGGTCAGCAAACGCCTGGTCGAGGAAGGGCAGCGGGTCAAGGCCGACCAGCCGCTGGCCGAGCTGGACCCGCAGGATGTGCGCCTGCAACTGGAAGCCAACCGTGCCCAGCTGGCGGCCGCCGAGGCCAACCTGTCGCTGGTGCGCGCCGAGCGCGATCGCTACCAGAAGCTGCTGGACCGGCAGATGGTCAGCCATTCCCAGTTCGACAACGCCGAAAACCTCTACCGCGCCGGCCTGGCCCGGCTGAAACAGGCCAAGGCCGAGTTCGACGTGGCTGGCAACCAGGCTGAATATGCTGTGCTGCGCGCACCCCAGGCCGGGGTGATTGCCAAGCGCCAGGTGGAAGTGGGCCAGGTGGTCGCCGCAGGGCAGACCGTGTTCACCCTGGCCGCCGATGGCGAGCGGGAAGTGGCCATCGGCCTGCCGGAGCAGCAGTTCGCCCGCTTCGCCGTGGGCCAGCCGGTGAGCGTGGAGTTGTGGTCGCACCCGCAAGAGCGCTTTCAGGGGCGTATCCGCGAGTTGTCACCGGCCGCCGACCCGCGTTCGCGCACCTTTGCTGCCCGCATCGCCTTTACCACGGCCGCCACGCCGGCGGAGCTGGGCCAGAGCGCCCGGGTGTTCATCGCCCACGAAGGGCTGATCCCGCTGGCGGTGCCGCTGTCGGCAGTCACTGCGGAAAACGGCCAGGCCTACGTCTGGCGGGTCAACAAGGACAGCCGCCTGGAGCGGGCAGTGGTGCGCCTGGGGCCCTACGGCGCCGACAGCGTGCCCGTGCTCGAAGGCCTCGCTCCCGGCGACTGGGTAGTCGCCGCGGGTGGCCATGTATTACGCGAGGGCCAGGAGATACGCCCCGTGGACCGTACCAACCGCGTAGTGAACCTGACGGCCAAGGAGTAAGTCCCGATGGGTTTCAACCTTTCTGCCTGGGCGCTGCGCAACCGCCAGATCGTCCTGTTCCTGATGATCCTGCTGGCGGCCATTGGCGCCATGTCCTACACCAAACTCGGCCAGAGCGAGGACCCGCCGTTCACTTTCAAGGCCATGGTCATCCGTACCCTGTGGCCTGGTGCTACTGCCGAGGAAGTGTCGCGCCAGGTCACCGAGCGCATCGAGAAGAAGCTGATGGAAACCGGCGAGTACGAGCGGATCGTGTCGTTCTCTCGCCCGGGCGAATCGCAGGTCACCTTCATGGCCCGCGACTCGCTGCATTCCAAGGACATCCCCGAGCTGTGGTACCAGATCCGCAAGAAGGTCGCGGACATCCGCCACACCTTGCCGCCGGAAATCCAGGGCCCGTTCTTCAATGACGAGTTCGGCACCACCTTCGGCAATATCTATGCGCTGACGGGTGAGGGCTTCGATTACGCGGTGCTCAAGGACTATGCCGACCGTATCCAGATCCAGTTGCAGCGGGTCAAGGACGTGGGCAAGGTCGAGCTGATCGGCCTGCAGGACGAGAAAATCTGGATCGAGCTGTCCAACCTCAAGCTGGCCACCCTCGGCGTGCCGCTGGAGGCCGTGCAGCAGGCCCTGCAGGAACAGAATGCGGTCAGCACCGCCGGCTTCTTCGAAACGCCCAGCGAGCGCCTGCAACTGCGGGTGAGCGGGCGCTTCGACAGCGTCGAGCAGATTCGCCAGTTCCCCATCCGCGTGGGTGACCGCACCTTCCGTATCGGCGATGTGGCCGAGGTGTACCGCGGCTTCAACGACCCGCCCGCACCGCGCATGCGCTTCATGGGCGAGGATGCCATTGGCCTGGCGGTTTCGATGAAGGACGGCGGCGACATCCTGGTGCTGGGCAAGGCATTGGAAAGCGAGTTCGAGCGCCTGGCGCGCAGCCTGCCGGCCGGCATGGAGCTGCGCAAGGTTTCGGACCAGCCGGCGGCGGTCAAGGCTGGCGTGGGCGAGTTTGTCCAGGTGCTGGTCGAGGCGCTGGTCATCGTGTTGCTGGTGAGCTTCTTCTCGCTGGGCCTGCGCACGGGGCTGGTGGTGGCGCTGGCCATCCCGCTGGTGCTGGCCATGACCTTCGCCGCCATGCACTACTTCGGCATCGGCCTGCACAAGATCTCCCTTGGCGCGCTGGTGCTGGCCTTGGGCTTGTTGGTCGATGACGCGATCATTGCCGTGGAAATGATGGCGATCAAGATGGAGCAGGGCTACGACCGCCTCAAGGCGGCCAGCTACGCCTGGAGCAGCACCGCCTTCCCGATGCTCACCGGCACTCTGATCACGGCGGCGGGCTTCCTGCCCATTGCCACGGCAGCCTCCAGTACGGGCGAATACACCCGTTCGATCTTCCAGGTGGTGACCATCGCCTTGCTGACCTCCTGGGTGGCCGCCGTGGTATTCGTGCCTTACCTGGGCGAGCGCCTGCTGCCGGACCTGGCCAGGCTGCATGCCGCGCGCCATGGCAAGGATGGCCACGCGCCAGACCCTTACGCCACACCGTTCTACCAGCGTGTACGGCGTGTGGTGGAGTGGTGCGTGCGGCGGCGCAAGACGGTGATCCTGCTGACCATTGCCGCCTTTGTCGGCAGTATCCTGCTGTTCCGTTTCGTGCCCCAGCAGTTCTTCCCGGCCTCCGGGCGCCCGGAACTGATGGTCGACCTGAAACTGGCCGAGGGTGCCTCGCTGGCCAACACCGCCGAGCGGGTCAAGCAACTGGAGGCGTTGCTCAAGCAGCAGGAGGGTATCGACAACTACGTGGCCTATGTGGGCACCGGTTCGCCGCGTTTCTACCTGCCGCTGGACCAGCAGCTGCCGGCGGCCAGCTTCGCCCAGTTCGTGGTACTGGCCAAGTCGATGGAAGACCGCGAGCGCCTGCGCAGCTGGCTGATCAGCACCATGGACCAGCAGTTCCCCGACCTGCGTGCCCGGGTCACCCGCCTGGAAAACGGCCCGCCCGTGGGTTACCCGGTGCAGTTCCGGGTGACTGGCGAGCACATCGAGAAGGCGCGTGCGCTGGCCCGCGAAGTGGCCGACAAGGTGCGCCAGAACCCGCATGTCGTCAACGTTCACCTGGACTGGGAGGAGCCGAGCAAGGCGGTGTTCCTCGAGATCGACCAGGACCGCGCCCGCGCCCTGGGCGTGAGCACCGCGCACCTGTCGAGCTTCCTGCAAAGCTCGCTGACCGGCACCACGGTCAGCCAGTACCGCGAGGACAACGAGCTGATCGAGATCCTGCTGCGCGGCACCCGCGAGGAACGCAGCGAGCTGGGCAACCTCGGCAGCCTGGCACTGCCGACCGACAATGGCCAGAGCGTGGCGCTGTCGCAGGTTGCGACCCTGGAGTACGGCTTCGAGGAAGGCATCATCTGGCACCGTAACCGCTTGCCGACGGTGACCGTGCGCGCCGATATCTACGACAAGGAGCAGCCGGCGACGCTGGTGAAGCAGATCGAGCCGACCCTGCATGACATCCGCGCCAAGCTGCCGGATGGCTATTTGCTGGAAGTGGGCGGCACGGTCGAGGACTCCGAGCGCGGGCAGAAGTCGGTGAATGCCGGCATGCCGCTGTTCGTGGTGGTGGTGCTGAGCTTGCTGATGATCCAGCTGCGCAGCTTCTCGCGCACGGTGATGGTGTTCCTCACCGCGCCGCTGGGGCTGATTGGCGTGACCTTGTTCTTGCTGGTTTTCCGCCAGCCGTTCGGCTTTGTCGCCATGCTCGGCACCATTGCCCTGGCGGGAATGATCATGCGCAACTCGGTGATCCTGGTGGACCAGATCGAGCAGGACATCGCGGCGGGGCTGGAGCGCTGGCAGGCGATCATCGAAGCCACGGTGCGGCGCTTCCGCCCGATCGTGCTGACAGCACTGGCTGCGGTGCTGGCGATGATTCCGTTGTCGTGCAGTGTGTTCTACGGGCCAATGGCGGTGGCGATCATGGGCGGGTTGATCGTGGCCACGGTGCTAACCCTGCTGTTCTTGCCGGCTTTGTATGCGGCCTGGTTCAGGGTGAAGAAGGGCTGAACGTCGCAGGGGAGGGCTTTGCCCTCCTATCGCGACACAAGGCCGCTCCCACAAAGGTCCTGCATTCGCCGATCAATGTGGGAGCGGCCTTGTGTCGCGATGGGCTGCAAAGCAGCCCCCAGTGCCCTCAGAGGGCGCCGAAGACCTTCTTGGCCAGGCTGGTAGCCGCTTCAGCC
The DNA here is from genome assembly GCF_002453565.1 of Pseudomonas sp. UBA6753. Taxonomy (NCBI): domain Bacteria; kingdom Pseudomonadati; phylum Pseudomonadota; class Gammaproteobacteria; order Pseudomonadales; family Pseudomonadaceae; genus Pseudomonas; species Pseudomonas sp. UBA6753. The sequence goes on from NZ_DKHD01000018.1 coordinate 41,528, forward strand.
GGGTTCTGGCGAATGCTCTGCTCCTGCTTGGCAATCATTTCGAACAGGCCATCCAGTGCCTTTTCAGTCACGTAGTTCTCGATGCTGGCGCTCTTGGCATCGACCACACCCAACGCCACGGCCTGCCCGGCAAAGTTGTTGTACTGCTGAGCCAGGCCAACCTTGTCGGTAGCCTGCTTGACGATCGGCAGGAACTTGGCGCGGATCTGCTCGCGGCTGCTCTTGTTCAGGTACTGGGTAGCCGAGTCGTCACCGCCGCTGAGTATGCCCTTGGCATCGGTCACGCTCATGTTCTTCACGGCATCCACCAGAATCGCCTGGGCCTGCGGCACGGCAGCCTCGGCGGCCTTGTTCATGCTGGTTTCCAGGGCTTCGACCTGTTCACCCTTGCCGAACATCTTCATCGCCTTGGCGGCCTTGCCCAGGTTGCCTGGCAGTTCGATGCGCACGTCCGGGTTGTTGCTGAAGCCGCCCGGGGTGCTCAGCTGCTTGACGGCCAGTTGTGCGCCTTGGGTCAGGGCATCTTTCAGGCCGCCGGTGGCGTCTTTCTGGGTCAGGTCGCCCAGCGACAGGGCCAGGGCACTGGCCGACAGCAGCAGGCCGGCGCACAGGGTGGTGAAACGCAGGGAAGTGCGGATCATGAAGCTTTCCTTGTAAACAGATGAGTACGGGTATCAGCGGACCGGATCGACCTTGATCCGCACGGGCTGTGGGTCACTGCCGTCGAGCATGACGCCGTGGTGTTCGGTGTTGATGAACAGCAGCTTGCCGTCCAGCTCGATGCGCGCGCTTACCGCATAGCGGTGGCCGGGCTTGACCTGGGCCGGGTCGTAGGTGAGGTGAAACGGCAGCGGTACGTTGCCCTTGACCGGGCCGGCCTGGCGGGCCAGGGGCACCGCCGGGGCGTCCATCAGCGAGACGTCCTGCAGTTCCACGCTGAGGGTGGCGGCAGGTGGCAGGGCGCTGCGCTGCAGGTAGAAGACTTCGCCATCCAGGCTGGCCTGGTTGGACGGGGTGTGGCTGGAACAGGCTGCGAGCAAGGATGCGCAACACAGCATAAAGAGCTTTTTCATGGTATCTCCGAAGTCCTTGGCGTTGGCTTGTGGCCAACCCCAGGGACTTTAGCGGATTTCTTCTGGTGGGTCCTTGATGAAGATGCGACAAAGAGTGGGAGAGCAAGGCAAAGCGTAATATTCAGCTGCGGCGCGGCGGTCGCAGGCTGATTGCATCCAGTTGGCAACGCTTGAAACGGCGAGGCCGCCCTGTGTAGTCCACAGGGCGGCACCGACAGGAGAGCGTTTCAGGTGGCAACCGGGTCGACAGTTACCCGTTGTATACCCGATACCGTGGCTGGTTCTATCGAGTGACGGCTGGTGTTGATGTAGCGCAGCTGGCCGTCTATCTCGATGCGCGCGGCGAGGGCATAGCTGCGGCGTGGGTCGATAAGGCTGGTATCAAACGTCAGCGGCAGATTGATCGGCATCAGGCCGCCACAGCGCAGACGCAACTCGGCAAGGCTGATGGAGCGCGCATCTGCCTTCGAAATATCGATCAGCTTCAATTCAACCAGGCCGGACGGTGCGAGCGTGTTATCGCCTGAGGAAACGATTTCAACGTCCAGCGTCTTCATTTGAGTCATGTTGGTGCTCCTTGAGAGGGATGGGCTTGAAGTAGCGCCGTGATCCTGATCCCTCCCAAGGGCCGAGAGCAGCCTGAAAGACTACCTTTGCATAACCTCCGCAGGCTCATCTTGGTGCAATGCCACCTGGCGGATCGAGAGGCGCAGCTCCGCCGACAGCACGCGCTTGGCCACGCCTTCGGCCAGCTCGCCGAGCTTGTCGTGATAACCCAGCTTGCCCTGGGCATCTGCATGCAGCACGCCTTGCTCGAGCAGGGTCTGGATGAAGTGGCGGAACAGGGTCTTGTCGAAGAACTCCGGGGCGTTCAGGCCGTGCAGGATCGACAGGCGCTGGGCCATCATCACGCACAGGTCTTCCAGTTCTTCGGCGCTGAGGCTGTTCTGCCCGCTGTTCAGCAGCAGCGAGGTGGCCATGTAGAAGCGCTGCAGGGTCTGGGTGATGGTGCGGGCGAGCAGGGTCAGCAACACGAACTGCCGCGAGCTGGGTCCCGGGCGAATGTAGGTGTCGTTGTCCTGGCGCAGCAGCCCTTGCTCGACCAGTGCGGTCAGCCACTGGTCGATCACCGCATCCAGTTGCTCCGGCGTCCAGCGCAGGAACAGTTCGGCCTGCAGGTAGGGGTACAGCGCGTGCACATACTGGCTCAGCAGTTCGCGGCTCATGCGCGAACTGCTGAGGAAGAAGCTGGCCAGCAGCGCCGGCAGGGCGAAGATGTGCAGCACGTTGTTGCGGTAATAGGTCATCAGTACCGCGTTGCCTTCATCCAGGTAAAGGATGCGGCCCAGGGCGTCCTTCTGCTCGGCCACCAGATTCATGCCGCGCACGTGCTCGATCAGCGCCTGGCCGTCGCCGTCGGGCAGGGTGGTGTGCGGCGAGTAGGGCACCTGGCGCAGCAAGGCCAGGTACAGGTCGAGCACGCGGGTCAGGGCGCGCTCGTCCAGGGCCAGGCGGCTGGTGGACAGCAGCGCCAGGGCTACCAGGTTGACCGGGTTGATCGCGGCCGCCTCGTTGAGGTGGCGGGCCACGGTTTCGCCCAGGCGGGTGGTGGTGGCGTTGAGCCAGGCCGGGCGGTACTGCGGGCCGTGGTCCTGTTCACGCCAGCCGGGCTGTTGCTGGTCGAGGAAGCCGGCCAGGCGGATCGGCTCGCCGAAGTTCACGTATACCTGGCCAAAGCGCTGCTTGAGGGCGCCGAACACCTTGAAGATATCGAAGATCGACTCTTTCTTCTTGCTGGCACCGCGCAGCTCGCCCAGGTAGGTGCGGCCTTCGAGCACGCGCTCGTAGCCGATGTACACCGGCACGAACACGATCGGCGTGCGCGACGAACGCAGGAAGCTGCGCAGGGTAATGGCCAGCATCCCGGTGCGCGGCTGCAGCATGCGCCCGGTGCGTGAGCGGCCGCCTTCGACGAAGTACTCGACCGGGAAGCCCTTGGTGTACAGGGTGTGCAGGTACTCATTGAACACCGCGGTGTACAGCGGGTTGCCCTTGAACGTGCGGCGCATGAAGAAGGCACCGCCACGGCGCAGCAGGTTACCCACCAGCGGCATGTTGAGGTTGATGCCCGCGGCCACGTGCGGCGGTGTCAGGCCGTTGCGGAACAGCAGGTACGACAGCAGCAGGTAGTCGATATGGCTGCGGTGGCACGGCACATAGATCACTTCGTGGCCGGGGGCGATGCCTTGCACCTGCTCGATGTGGTTGACCTTGATGCCGTCGTAGATCTTGTTCCAGAACCAACTCAGCACCACTTCGAGGAAGCGGATGGCGGTGTAGGTGTAGTCCGAGGCGATCTCGTTGCCATAGCGCAGAGCCTGGGCTTCGGCCTTGGCCAGCGGCAGGTTTTCGCGCTGCGCCTCATCGACGATGGCCTGGCGCACCTGGGGCGCGTGGATCAGGCCCTTGACCAGGTTGCGCCGGTGCGAGATGTCCGGGCCGATGACGGCGGTCTTGAGGTTGCGAAAGTGCACGCGCATCAGGCGCTGGGCCATGCGCACGGTGCGCTCGTGGCCCTTGTTGTGCTGTACCAGTTCGCGCAGGTGGATGGGCGCGGAGAACTGCACCCGGGTCTTGCGCCCGAGGATCAGCACGGTCAGCAGCCGGCGCAGGCGCCCGGTAACCGCCCAGCTGTCGGCGAACAGCAACTTCCACGGGCTGGATTCGCTCGCCGGGGTCTGGCCCCAGAACACACTGACCGGAATGATCTGCGCATCCTCTTCGGCATGCTGGCTGACGGCGGCGACCAGGCGCTCCAGGGTAGGCGGGGCGCCGCGCTTGTCATGGCGGCCGAGCCAGTCCGGGTCCGGGGTCAGGTAGAAGAACGCCGCCGGTTCCTGCAGCGGGCCAACCGCCACCGGCAGCACCGGGCGCGGCAGGCCTGCCTTGGTGCATTCATGGTCGAGCACGGCCAGGTCGGTGAGCGCGGGCGAGGGCAGGGCATAGAACACTGGGCGGCTGCGGTCGAGCTTGAGGGTGAGGGAGGACTGGTTGATGGTCTCGGAGCGCACCCACAGGTACAACAGGCGACGCAGGGCGCCGAAGATCAGGCGGCGCAGGGGGGAACGGGTCATGGGGTGTGTGCCCTGGGTGTGATTTTCAGGTGGGTATCCAGCCAATTAGTCTGCCGTATCCGCGCAAGTTCAGCAAAAATCGCCGAACGGCGCGACGGTCATCAAATTTTTTTGTTCTGTGTCATATACTCGGCCTGCCACTTGCAAGATATTTGCGCAAGCGGCGTCGACACAGGGAGGGACTCTGTGTCTGCAAGGCGATCTTCACAATAAAAATCCGGAGTAGTTCAGATGTCGTCTCGTGAGACTGGGAATGTAAAGTGGTTCAACGATGCCAAGGGTTATGGCTTCATTCAGCGCGAAGGTGGTGCGGATGTATTCGTTCACTATCGGGCGATCCGCGGTGAGGGGCATCGTACCCTGGTCGAAGGACAGCGGGTGGAATACGCCTGCGTGCAGGGCCAGAAAGGCCTGCAAGCCGAGGACGTGGTAGGCCTCTGAGCCTCATGCTGTAAGGCTTGTTGTGGGAGCTGGCTTGCCGGCGATCACCGGCGAAGCCGGTGCCAGGCACCGTGTTGCCTGCATCGCCGGCAAGCCGGGCTCCCACAAAGAATGCAGTGCATTCAGGTGCGCCAGGTGATTTCCTCTTCACCGTCGGCGCTGATGCGGACCCAGCGGTCGGCATCTTCTTCCCCATCTTCCTCCACCCAGCCACCCGGCGCGCAGCGCACTTCCACGCCCAGTGCGGCAAATGCGGCGCGGGCGCAGGCAACGTCATCGGCCCACGGCGTCTGGTCGCTTTCCAGGTACAGGCTGTTCCATTTCCCTACAGCCTTGGGTAACCAGGTGACCGGAATGTTACCGGCCTGGCATTTGAAGGTATGGCCTTTCTGCTTCCATTCGCTGCATGGGCCGATTGCCTGGGCGAGCCACTCGGCAATCTGCTTGTGGTCGACGTCGGCGTCCTTCAGGTAGATCTCGATATCAGGTTGGCGCATAAGGGCTCCGGGTGTGCTCAGTCTTGGCGCACGAAATAGTCATAACGCATGGAAACCGTGACCTCGAACGGCTCGGGCTGGTCGATCACCCGGGCACGCTTTTCGGCACTGGCGCGCCAGCCGTGCGGGGTCATGGCCAGCAGGTCGGCGCGGGCCTTGGGCGCGGCCAGGCTCAGGCGGAACTCCAGGGTTTCGCTGTGGGCATGGGCCATGCCTTCGGGGACCAGGGCCAGGTGTTTGTCGTCGGCGTACGGGCGTACTTCATCGTAGAGCACTTCGCGCAGCTCCATCAGGTGGCCGCTGGTGGGGCCGACCCGCATCAGGCCGCCGCCGGGGCTGAGCAGGCGCTTGGCCTCGGCCCAGTCCAGCGGGCTGAACACGCTGGCGATGAACTGGCAGCTGGCGTCGGCCAGCGGCACGCGGGCCATGCTGGCGACCATCCAGGTAACCTCGGGCGCGCGGCGGCAGGCACGTTTGACCGCCTCACGGGAGATGTCCAGGGCGTAGCCGTCGGCAGCCGGCAGGGCCTGGGCGATCTGCGCGGTGTAGTAACCCTCGCCACAGCCGATGTCCAGCCAGGCACCGGGCTGGCGCTCGGCGGCCAGCTCGGCCAGGCGGCGCGCCACCGGCGCGTAGTGGCCGGCGTCGAGAAAATCGCGGCGGGCTTCGACCATGGCCTGGTTGTCACCCGGGTCGCGGCTGTTCTTGTGCTGCACCGGCAGCAGGTTCAGGTAACCCTGGCGGGCGCGGTCGAAGCGGTGGCCGGCCGGGCACACCACACCGTTGTCGAGCCGGCTCAGCGGTGCCTGGCAAAGAGGGCAGGCGAGCATCAGGCGAGCAACCGGACCAGGGTCTGGTAATAGATTTCGGTCAGCAAATCGAGGTCGCTGGCCAGGATCCGCTCGTCCACCTGGTGGATGGTGGCGTTGACCGGGCCGAGCTCGACCACCTGGGTGCCCATGGTGGCGATGAAGCGGCCATCGGAAGTACCGCCGCTGGTGGACGGCTGGGTGTCGCGGCCGGTGACGCCCTTGATGCTGGCCGAGACGGCGCTCAGCAATTCGCCCGGTTCGGTGAGGAACGGCAGACCCGACAGTGCCCAGTCGATCGACCAGTCCAGTTCATGCTTGTCGAGGATCGCCGACACCCGCGCCTGCAGGCCTTCGACGGTGGACTCGGTGGAGAAGCGGAAGTTGAACAGTGCGGTCAGCTCGCCCGGGACCACGTTGGTGGCGCCGGTGCCAGAGTTGAGGTTGGAGATCTGGAAACTGGTCGGGGGGAAGAACGCATTGCCTTCATCCCAGTGCTCGGCCGCCAGTTCCGCCAGGGCCGGTGCGGCCAGGTGGATTGGGTTGCGCGCCAGGTGCGGGTAGGCCACATGGCCCTGCTTGCCGCGCACGGTCAGCTTGGCGCCCAGCGAGCCACGGCGGCCGTTCTTGACCACGTCACCCAGCAGGGTGGTGCTGGAGGGTTCGCCGACGATGCACCAGTCCAGGCGCTCGTTGCGTGCTTTCAGGCGCTCGACCACGGCCTTGGTGCCATGGTGGGCCGGGCCTTCCTCGTCGCTGGTGATCAGGAACGCGACCTTGCCGCGGTGGCCCGGGTAGTCCTGCACGAAGCGCTCGCTGGCAATCACCATGGAGGCCAGGCTGCCTTTCATGTCGGCGGCGCCACGACCGCAGAGCATGCCGTCGGCATCGATCAGCGCTTCGAACGGTTCATGCTGCCATTGCTGCACCGGGCCGGTGGGTACCACGTCGGTGTGGCCGGCGAAGCACAGCACCGGGCCATCCTGGCTGCCGTGGGTGGCCCAGAAATTGTCGACGTCCTCGAAGCGCATTGGCTCGAGCTGGAAGCCCACGGCGCCCAGGCGGTTCATCATCTGCGCCTGGCAGTCGGCGTCGACGGGGGTGACCGAGGGGCGGCGGATCAGGTCGCAGGCCAGTTGAAGGGTAGGCGAGAGCTCGGCAGGGGCCGTCATGGGGGACTCCGGGGCAAGGCAAGGCGGGGAAATCTGAGGGGCGTTATCTTATATCAAATGGTTTCAGGCGGCACGGCCCATTCGCGGGCACGCCCGCTCCCACAGGTACTGCACAGCTCTGAATGTCGGTGACAGACCTGTGGGAGCGGTCGTGCCCGCGAATGGGCTGCAAAGCAGCCCCGGCAATCTCAGGCCTGCTGCGCCTCGGCAGCCTTTTCCCCAGGCTTGGGCAGCGAAGACAGGAACGCCATCACCAGTGCCGCCACATAAGGCAACGACTGCACCAGCAACATTGCCACCCAGAAGCGCATGTCCGAGCTCGGTAGCCCCTGTACCAGGTAGATGCCCAGCGCTGCGCCCCACAGCAGCAACATGATGAACAACTCTTCCCGCGCCTCGGAAATCGCCACCAGCAGCCCGTGGCTGTCGGCGTTCTTCGGTGTGCGGAAGAACGGCATGCTGCTGGTGAAGAACCCGTACAGCACTGCCTTGGCAATGGTATGCGACAGCGCCAGCCCGGCCAGCGCCGCAGCAAAGGCATCCTTCAGGTTCACCCCTACCGCGCGGCGGTAGAGGAAGATGATCTTGCCGACCTTGAAGAAGAACAGCGCCAGCGGCGGAATGGCAAAGATCATCAGCGGCGGGTCGACCCGGTGCGGCACGATGATCATCGCCGCCGACCACAGCAGCGCGCCGATGGTGAAGAAGATGTTCATGCCATCGGCGATCCACGGCAGCCAGCCGGCCAGGAAGTGGTAGCGCTGGCCGCGGGTCAGCTCGCTGCCCTTGCCGCGCAGCAGGGCGCTGGCGTGGTGCTTGATGATCTGGATGGCGCCGTAGGCCCAGCGGAAGCGTTGCTTCTTGAAGTCGATGAAGGTGTCGGGCATCAGGCCCTTGCCGTAGCTGTTGTGGGCATAGGCGGCCGACAGGCCCTTCTCGAATACCCGCAAGCCCAGTTCGGCGTCCTCGCAGATGCACCACTCGGCCCAGCCCAGCTCTTCCAGCACGCTGCGCCGGGTCATGGTCATGGTGCCGTGCTGGATGATCGCGTCACGGTCGTTGCGGGTGACCATGCCGATGTGGAAGAAGCCCTTGTACTCGCTGTAGCAAAGCTTCTTGAAGGCGCTTTCGTGCTGGTCGCGGTAGTCCTGCGGCGACTGCACCACGGCAATCTTCGGGTCGGCGAAGTGCGGCACCATGTGCTTGAGCCAGTTGCGGTCGACGCAGTAGTCCGAGTCGATTACCGCGATCACTTCGGCGTCCTTGGCGGTGTGCGGGATCAGGTAGTTCAGTGCGCCGCCCTTGAAACCGGCCAGGGGCGCGACGTGGAAGAACCTGAAGCGCTCGCCGAGCTTCTCGCAATGGACCTTGAGCGGCTCCCACACGGCCGGGTCCTTGGTGTTGTTGTCGATCACCAGCACTTCGTAGTCGGGGTAGTCCAGCGCGGCCAGGGCATCCAGGGTCTGTTTGACCATCTCCGGCGGCTCGTTGTAGCACGGCACATGCACCGATACCTTGGGCCGGTAGGCGCTGTCGGCCTGCACCGGCAGGAATTCGCGCCGGCGCTTGTGTATCCATACCGCCTCGGCCAGTTCGTGGGCCTCGGTCAGCAGCACGATGAACACGCCCAGCGCGCCGAGGGCCAGCAGCACGCCCACGGTCAGGCTGAACCAGGTGCTGTATTGCTGGCTGTAGTCGTAGGCGATCCATACCAGCACCGACCCGCACAGGAAGGTGATGAAGGTCAGGAAGGTGCGGCCGCGCTGGCGCAGGGCCGAACCGTCGATGAACAGCACCATCAGGGCAATCATCGCCAGCACCACCGAGGCCACCGCCAGGGCACGCCATTGCGGGATCGCCACCACCGGGCCGTCAAAGTTGAATTTTTGCTGGCGTTCGGCGTTGTACACGCCCCAGTAGGCGCCCACCGAGCCTTCGTCGCTGGCCTTCCACGGCTGGTCGTAGGCCTCGATGACGAAGTAATTGTAACCACGGCGGTTGAGGGTGTTGACCAGGGTACGCAGGTAGATGGCCTGGTCGGCCTGGGTGGCATCGGCGCCGCCGCGCATGCGGCCGTTGCTCGGCCAGCCGACTTCCGACAGCAGCAGGGGTTTGCGCGGGAACTGGTGCTTCAGTTCGCGGGCGCGGTCGAGCACGAACTCGACCGAATCCTTCATCGGCACGAACTCCCAGTACGGCAGGATGTGCGCGGCAATCAGGTCGACGTGCTTGGCCAGCTGCGGGTTTTCCTTCCAGATGTGCCACTGCTCACTGGTGGTCACCGGCACCTTGACCGCTGCGCGTACCCGGTCCAGGTACTTGATCAGGTTTTCCGGGGTGACTTCTTCGCGGAACAGTGCCTCGTTGCCGACCACAACCCGCACCACGCTGCGCGAGGTGTTGGCCAGCTGGATGGCCGTGGCGATTTCGCGTTCGTTGCGCTCCAGGTCCGGGCTGATCCAGATGCCCAGCGTCACCCGCAGGCCGAATTCCTCGGCCAGGCGCGGGATATCCGCCTGGGTGCCCTCCACGGTGTAGATCCGGATGCTGTCGGTCAGTTTGCTCAACTGCTCCAGGTCCTGGCGCATCTCGTCGTCACTGGGGTACTGGCCCTTCTGCGGGCTTTCGCCCAGACGGAACGGTGAATACGAGAATCCAGAGATCTGTTCTGGCCAGGCGGGGGCGGAGACCGGGCGGTTGATCAGTGCCCAGAACCCGGTGAATAACGCGGCGATGGCCAGGACCACGACCAGGTTCAGGCCGAATTTACGTGAAGACATTGTCGTCCATATGTGTCGAAGTGATAGGACATTAAAGCAGGGTTGATAGTCTCTTTCCTAACGATGCAGGCCATGGGCCCGCTGGCATATAATGCGCGCCGGTTTTTTGGGGTATGAACATGAGCACAGAAGATCCACGCTTCGCCGGCGTTGCCCGGCTGTATGGCGACCAGGGGTTGCACCGTCTGGGCCAGGCCCATGTGGCCGTGGTCGGTATTGGCGGGGTAGGCTCGTGGGCGGCTGAAGCGCTGGCCCGCAGTGGCGTGGGCGAGATCACCCTGTTCGACCTCGACGACGTGTGCGTCAGCAACACCAACCGCCAGGCCCATGCCCTGGAAGGGCAGGTGGGGCGGCCCAAGGTCGAGGTCATGGCCGAGCGCCTGCGGGCGATCAACCCGGCGTGCACGGTGCATGCAGTGGCCGACTTCGTCACCCGCGACACCATGGTCGAGTACATTACCGAGAACCTCGACTGTGTGATCGACTGCATCGACAGCGTCATGGCCAAGGCGGCGCTGATTGCCTGGTGCCGGCGGCGCAAGATCGCCATCGTCACCACGGGTGGCGCCGGTGGGCAGATCGACCCGACACAGATCCAGATCGCCGACCTGAACAAGACCTTCAACGACCCGCTGGCCTCGCGGGTGCGTTCCACCCTGCGTCGCGACTACAACTTCTCGCGCAATGTCAGCCGCAACTATGGCGTGCCATGCGTGTTCTCCAGCGAACAGCTGCGCTACCCCAAGGGCGATGGCAGCGTTTGCCTGCAGAAAAGCTTCGTGGGTGAGGGCGTGCGGCTGGACTGCTCGGGTGGCTTTGGCGCGGTGATGATGGTGACCGCGACCTTTGGCATGGTGGCGGCGAGCAAGGCGGTGGAAAAACTGGTAGCGGGGGCCCGGCGGCCTTCGGAGCGGGTCAAGCCTGAATAGACCGCGTGGGCTTCTTCGCGGGCTTGCCCGCTCCCACAGGTACTGCATCTCTCTTCAGAAAGGTGAAGGTCCTGTGGGAGCGGGCGAGCCCGCGAAGAGGCCAGCACCGATTCAACGGTTGGACGCCAGCTCCGCCATCCGCTGCATCACCGCATGCAGCCCATTGCGCGGCCCTTTCGCGACACAAGGCCGCTCCCACAGGTACAGCGACACCTCGAGAGCAACGCTGTACCTGTGGGAGCTGGCTTGCCGGCGATAGGGCCGCAAAG
>NZ_DKHD01000033.1:0-99888 GCF_002453565.1 Pseudomonas sp. UBA6753
AAAAACAAAGCGGGGAGGCCTGTCGGCCTCCCCGCTTCTATATAGCTACACCTACCGACTATCACTCAGCCTTGAGGGTAACCCGGGCAAACGACTTCTTGCCCGCCTGGCACACATGGGTAGCACCCAGCGCAAACACGAAGTCACGATCAACCACCGCACCATCGACCTTCACCGCACCACCACTCAGAAAGTCCCGCGCCTGAGCCGAGTTCTTCACCAGGCCAGCCCGATTCAGTACGGCAGCAATCGGCAGGCTTTCGCCCGCAGCCACTTCAATTTCCGGCAGATCTTCCGGCAGCTCGCCTTCCTTCATACGGTTACCCGCAGCACGGTGAGCATTGGCCGCAGCCTCCTCGCCATGGAAGCGCGCAACGATCTCTTCCGCCAGCTTGATCTTGATGTCGCGCGGGTTGGCACCGTTGGCGACGTCGGCACGGAACTGCTCAATCTCTTCCATCGAACGGAAGCTCAGCAGCTCGAAGTAGCGCCACATCAGGGTATCCGGGATCGACACCAGCTTGCTGTACATCACCCCCGGCGCTTCCTGGATACCTACATAGTTGCCCAGCGACTTGGACATCTTCTTCACACCGTCGAGCCCTTCGAGCAGCGGCATGGTCACGATGTTCTGCGCTTCCTGGCCATAGGCGCGCTGCAGCTCACGCCCCATCAGCAGGTTGAACTTCTGGTCAGTACCACCCAGCTCGACATCCGCCTTCAGCGCCACCGAGTCATAACCCTGCACCAGCGGGTACAGGAACTCGTGGATGGCAATAGGCTGGTTGGTGGTGTAGCGCTTGTCGAAGTCATCGCGCTCGAGCATGCGCGCCACGGTGTACTGCGACGCCAGGCGAATGAAGTCGGCCGGGGTCAGCTTGTCCATCCAGGTGGAGTTGAACGCGACCTCGGTCTTGGCCGGATCGAGGATCTTGAACACCTGCTGCTTGTAGGTCTCGGCGTTTTCCAGCACCTGCTCGCGGGTCAGCGGCGGGCGCGTGGCGCTCTTGCCGCTCGGGTCACCGATCATGCCGGTGAAGTCACCGATCAGGAAGATGACCTGGTGCCCCAGGTCCTGGAACTGGCGCAGCTTATTGATCAGCACCGTGTGCCCAAGGTGCAGGTCAGGCGCGGTCGGGTCGAAGCCGGCCTTGATGCGCAGAGGCTGGCCGCGCTTGAGCTTCTCCACCAGTTCCGACTCGACCAGTACTTCTTCCGCACCGCGCTTGATAAGCGCCAGCTGCTCTTCAACCGACTTCATAGACAAACCCGCAAGGCTCAGATTCAGGGGGAGCCAACCATACAAGATCGGCCGTCAATTACAAGTTTCGCAAAGGAATGTGACCCGAACACAGGCTTGCGGCGTCTACGCGCCCTTGCGTGAAAATGGATTTGGTTATATTTTATACAGTTATTTCATCTTCATCATGTCATTCATCTTTTCCATTTCACCTTTTTCAAAGTCACCTTGCCCATGACCAACGAACCGCCTAAAGCGCCCCCGCTTTATCCGAAAAGCCATCTGTTGGCCGCCAGCGGCATCGCCGCCCTGCTCAGCCTGGCCCTGCTGGTGTTTCCCTCCAGCGAAGTGGAAGCCAAGAAAACCACCCTCAACCTCGAGCTGGAGAGCCCTGCCGAACAGTTGAAGGACGAATCCCGCGCTGCGCCCCTGGTGCAGGCAGAAGGTGAGCAAGGCTCGCCATTCGCCCAGATCGAAGAGGCCGCCCCCGAGACCCAGAACGCCGAGCAGGAAGCCCCTGCCGCCGAACCGGTCGTCGAAGCCGCCAAGCAACCCAGCCACCGCGAAGTCACCGTGGCCCGGGGCGATACCCTGTCCACCCTGTTCGCCAAGGTCGGCCTGCCAAGCAACGCGGTGCACGACCTGCTGGCCAGCAACAAGCAGGCCAAGCAGTTCAGCCAGCTCAAGCACGGCCAGGTGCTGCAGTTCGAGCTCGACAAGGACGGCCAGCTGGCCAGCCTGCACAGCAAGGTCAGCAACCTCGAAACCATTCGCCTGACCAAGACCGACAAGGGCTATACCTTCAACCGCGAAATCAGCAAGCCGGTAGTGCGTACCGCCTACGCCCACGGCGTGATCAAAAGCTCGCTGTCGGCCTCGGCCCAGCGCGCCGGCCTGTCCCACAGCATGACCATGGACATGGCCCGCGTGCTGGGTTACGACATCGATTTCGCCCAGGACATTCGCCCGGGCGATGAATTCGACGTGGTCTACGAGCAGAAGGTAATGGACGGCAAGGTCGTCGGCACCGGTAACATCCTGTCCGCGCGCTTCACCAACCGCGGCAAGACCTACACCGCCGTGCGCTATACCAACAAGCAGGGCAACACCAGCTACTACACCGCCGATGGCAATAGCCTGCGCAAGGCCTTCATCCGCACCCCGGTCGACTTCGCCCGCATCAGCTCGCGCTTCTCCGCCGGCCGCAAGCACCCGATCCTGAACAAGATCCGTGCCCACAAAGGCGTCGACTACGCCGCCCCACGCGGCACTCCAATCAAGGCAGCCGGTGACGGCCGCATCGAGCTGGCCGGGCGCCGCGGTGGTTACGGCAACACCGTGATCATCCAGCACGGCAACCGCTACAAGACGCTGTACGGCCACATGCAGGGCTTTGCCAAGGGCATCAAGACAGGCGGCTCGGTCAAGCAGGGCCAGATCATCGGCTACATCGGCACCACCGGCCTGTCCACCGGTCCGCACCTGCACTACGAGTTCCAGGTCAATGGTGTGCACGTCGACCCGCTGAGCCAGAAGGTGCCGATGGCCGACCCGATCGCCAGGAACGAGCGCCAGCGTTTCCTGCAGCAGAGCCAACCCCTGATCGCCCGTATGGATCAGGAAAAGGCCACCCTGCTCGCAGCGAACAAGCGCTAAGCCCATGGCGCTCTACCTGGGGGTGATGTCCGGCACCAGCCTCGATGGCCTGGACATTGCCTTGATCGAACAAGGCGAGCAGCTCGAACTGCTCGCCACCCACTACCTGCCCATGCCCGGCGACCTGCGCCAGGAACTGCTGGGCCTTTGCAGCAGCGGCCCTGACGAGATCGCCCGCGCTGCACTGGCGGAAAACCGCTGGGCCAGCCTGGCAGGCGAAGGCATCCGCGAGCTGCTGACCAGGCAAGGGCTGCAGGCCGGAGCCATCCGCGCCATCGGCAGCCACGGCCAGACCATCCGCCACGAACCTGCACGCGGCTTTACCGTGCAGATCGGCAACCCGGCGCTGCTGGCCGAGCTTACCGGTATCAGCGTGGTCGCCGACTTCCGCCGTCGCGATGTGGCCGCCGGTGGCCAAGGTGCGCCACTGGTGCCGGCCTTCCATGAAACCCTGTTCAGCCACCTGGGCCAGCGCCTGGCCATTCTCAACGTGGGCGGTTTCAGCAACCTCAGCCTGATCGGACACGACAAGCCAGTCCACGGCTTCGACTGCGGCCCGGGCAACGTGCTGCTGGATGCCTGGATCGAGCGCAAGCGCGGCCAGGCCTACGATACGGATGGGGCTTGGGCTGCCTCGGGCGTGGTGCAGGCCGACTTGCTCAGTGCACTGCTGGCCGACCCGTTCTTCGCCGGCAGCGGCCCGAAGAGCACCGGCCGCGAAGTATTCAACCTGCCCTGGCTGGATGGTCACCTGGCCCGCCTGCCCGCTTACCGCGACGAGGACGTACAGGCAACATTGCTGGAACTGACCGCGCGAAGCATCATCGACTCGTTGAGCAACGCCCAGCAAGGCACCGAAGCGCTGCTGGTCTGCGGTGGCGGTGCGCGCAACGGCGCCCTGATGGCACGCCTCGGCCAGTTGCTGCCCGACGCCCGTGTCGCCAGCACCGGCGCCCATGGCGTGGACCCGGACTGGGTCGAAGCCATGGCCTTCGCCTGGCTGGCCCACTGTTGCCTGGAAGGCATCGCTGCCAATCGCCCTAGCGTGACAGCGGCCAAGGGCCTGCGCGTACTCGGCGCAATCTACCCAGCCTGAACGTTACGCCAGAAAGCAAAACGCCGCGCAATTGCGCGGCGTTTTCGTATGGCCAGGCCTCAGATCGAGAACGAGGAGCCGCAGCCACAGGTGGTGGCAGCGTTCGGGTTCTTGATCACGAAGCGCGAGCCTTCCAGGCCTTCCTGGTAATCCACCTCGGCGCCGGCCAGGTACTGGAAGCTCATTGGGTCGACCACAAGAGAAACACCTTCGCGCTCGACGATGGTGTCGTCTTCGGCCACGTCTTCATCGAAGGTGAAGCCATACTGGAAGCCCGAGCAGCCGCCACCGGTGACGAACACGCGCAGCTTCAGACGATCATTGCCTTCCTCGGAAACCAGGTTCTTCACCTTTTGCGCAGCGCCGTGGGTGAATTCCAAAGCGGTGGGGGTGAAGGTTTCGACGCTCATGTTGATTCTCCCGGCGTGGTAGCCGCCATAAAACTCGATGACGCGCATTATCCGCTTTCCCGAGAAAATCGGTCAAGAATTGTGCGGCTTTAGTCGCGACCTACAAAAAGGCCCGCACGACGCGGGCCTTTTCGGATGCTGGCTGCTTACGGCAGCAGGCCCGCGTGTGACAAGCCCATGCGCTCGTCCAGGCCGAACAGGATGTTGAGGTTCTGCACCGCCTGGCCGGACGCGCCCTTGACCAGGTTGTCGATCACCGACAGCACCACCACCAGGTCACCACCTTGCGGGCGATGAACGGCAATGCGGCAGACGTTGGCGCCGCGCACACTGCGGGTTTCCGGGTGGCTGCCAGCCGGCATCACATCGACGAACGGTTCGTTGGCGTAACGCTTCTCGAACAGCGCCTGCAGGTCGACCGAGGTGTCGGCGACGGTAGCGTACAAGGTGGCGTGGATGCCACGGATCATTGGCGTCAGGTGCGGCACGAAAGTCAGGCCGATATCCTTGCCAGCGGCCAGGCGCAGGCCCTGGCTGATTTCCGGCAGGTGGCGATGGCCCTTCACTGCGTAGGCTTTCATGCTTTCGCCGGCCTCGCAGAACAGCGAGCCCACCGCCGCACCACGGCCAGCGCCGCTGACACCCGACTTGCAGTCGGCGATCAGGCGCGACGGGTCGGCCAGGCCAGCTTCCAGCAGCGGCAGGAAGCCCAGTTGGGTGGCGGTCGGGTAGCAACCCGGCACAGCGATCAGGCGCGCCTGGCGAATCTTCTCGCGGTTGACTTCAGGCAGGCCGTATACCGCGTCCTTGAGCAGCTCTGGCGCACCGTGCGGCTGGCCGTACCACTTGCCCCACTCGGCGGCGTCCTGCAGGCGGAAGTCGGCCGACAGGTCGATCACCTTGGTACCGGCCGCCAGCAGTTCGCCAGCCAGGGCGTGGGCAACACCGTGCGGGGTGGCGAAGAACACCACGTCGCAGGCGGCCAGGGTCTTGCTGTCCGGCACGCTGAACGCCAGCCCGTCATAGTGGCCGCGCAGGTTCGGGTACATGTCCGCCACTGCAACGCCCGCCTCGGAGCGCGAAGTGATGACCGCCACTTCGGCCTGTGGATGCTGTGCCAGCAGACGCAACAGTTCGACGCCGGTGTAACCCGTGCCGCCGACGATACCGACCTTGATCATAACGCTTGCCCCTTATCAACGAGCCGTCTGGAAAGCGCACGATAATAGGGGCGCAAGGCGCCTGTAACAACTCTTCGGGTGACCCTTCGGGCGCTTGACCACTACTATCTGACGACCGTGAATACCTGAAGGAACTCCCCCATGCTTTACCTATGGATCAAAGCGCTGCATATCGTCAGCGTGGTCTGCTGGTTCGCCGGCCTGTTCTACCTGCCGCGGCTGTTCGTCTACCACGCCCAAAGCCAGGACAGCATCAGCCAGGAACGCTTCGTGACCATGGAGCGCAAGCTGTTTCGCGGCATCATGAACCCGGCGATGATCGCTACCTACGTGTTCGGCGCGTGGATGCTCTACCTCACGCCCGGCTGGTTCAGCCAGGGCTGGCTGCATGCCAAGCTGACCCTGGTCATCCTGCTGACCGTCTACCATCACATGTGCGGCGCCCAGCGCAAGCGCTTCGCCAGCGGCAGCAACACCCGCAGCCACGTCTACTATCGCTGGTTCAACGAAGTGCCCGTGCTGTTCCTGCTGGGTATCGTAATTCTGGTGGTGGTCAAACCGTTCTGACATAGCCACCCGCTCAAGGAGCCTTGCCATGTCGTTACCTGCCTCCCTCGAACAACGCCTGCGCCTGCCCGTGGTTGCCGCACCGATGTTCCTGATCTCCAACCCCAGGCTGGTACTGGCCTGCTGCTCCAGCGGCGTGGTCGGTAGCTTCCCGGCCCTGAACCAGCGCGACAGCGCCGGCTTCAAGGCCTGGCTGGAGGAAATCGAGGCAGGCCTCGCACAGTTGCAGGCGCCAGCCCCCTATGCCGTCAACCTGATCGTCCACCCGACCAACCCGCGCCTGCAGGCCGACCTGGCGTTGTGCGTGGAACACCGCGTGCCGATCGTCATTACCAGCCTCGGCGCAGTGAAGGAAGTGGTCGATGCCGTGCATGGCTACGGCGGCCTGGTGTTCCACGATGTCACCACCCGTCGCCATGCCGAGAAAGCCGCCGAAGCCGGTGTCGATGGCCTGATCGCCGTTGCTGCAGGCGCAGGTGGCCATGCGGGCACCTGGAGCCCGTTCGCCCTGGCCGCGGAGATTCGCCAGTTCTTCGACAAGACCCTGCTGCTGGCCGGCTGCCTCAACCACGGCCACGAGATCCTCGCCGCGCAAATGCTGGGTGCGGACCTTGCGTACATGGGCACCCGCTTCATCGCCACCGCAGAAAGCCAGGCCCCGAGCGCCTACAAGCAGATGCTGCTCGATTCCCATGCCGCCGACATCGTCCACACCCCGGCGGTGTCCGGCGTCCCCGCCAGCTTCCTGCGCCCGAGCCTGGAACAGGCCGGCTATGACATGAACGCCATCAGGGGCGGCCATGAGCAAGGCAAGCTCAAGCCGATCGACGACGAAGCCAAGGCCTGGAAGACCGTGTGGTCGGCGGGCCAGGGGGTCGGCGGTATCGACGACCTGCCCAGCGCCAGCGCGCTGATCGGACGGCTGCATGACGAGTACCGGGACGCCCTGGAACGCTGCCAGGCCCTGCGCGCCCGCACCCTGTAGCAAAAGGCAACACCTTGCCCGGCCAAGCTGTACACTAGGCGCCCTCTTCAGCCCCCAGGAGCCTTGCATGACCCGTTACGCCATGATCACTGGTGCTTCCAGCGGCCTGGGCCTGGCCCTGGCGGAAGCCCTGGCGCGGCGCGGGCGTAACCTGATCCTGGTGGCACGCCAGCGTGAAACGCTGGAACCGGTGGCCATCGAGCTGACCCAACGCTTCGGTGTCGAGGTGCTGTTCCGTGCCTGCGACCTCAGCCAGCCGTTGCGCCTGTCGGGCTTCGTGCTGGAACTGGAGGAAGGCGAGCGGCGCATCGACCTGCTGGTCAATTGTGCCGGCCTGCGCACCTACGGGCCATTCCTGGCCCATGAGTGGGCCGACGAGCAGGACCTGCTTGAAGTCAACGTGCTGGCCCTAAGCCGCCTGTGCCACGCCATCGGTAACCTGATGGCCGTGCAGGGCGGCGGGCAGATCCTCAATGTCGCCGGCCTGGCCGGGGTGGCGCCTGGCCCGTGGATGGCCGCCTATGCCGCCAGCAAGGCCTATGTGCTGAGCTTCTCTGAGGCCTTGCGTGAAGAACTCAAGCGCACCGGCATAAAGGTTTCGGTACTGTGCCCCGGCCCGGTGCGCTCCTCGCGCCGGCGCATTCCGCGGCTGGATGGCAAGCCACGCTGTCTCAGCCCTGAGGAAGTGGCGCTATACACCGTGCGCGCGCTGGACAAGAACCGCGCACTGATACTGCCCGGCCGGCGTAATCGCTTGCTGGCGTTCGCCCCGCGCCTGCTGCCGCGCTGGCTGGTGCGCAAGCTGGCCGGGGCCATCCACCGCCGCTATTGCCCGGTCGGCATGGAATAGCCACTGGGCGAGCGGCGCCCGGCTGAGTACACTCGGCCCGACCCTCACCATGGAGCAAGTGCTGTGGACGATTTATTCATCAAGATCATCAACCGGGAGATCCCGGCGAAGATCATCTACGAGGACGACCAGGTTCTGGCGTTCCACGATATCGCCCCCCAGGCGCCCGTGCATTTTCTGGTCATCCCGAAAAAGCACATCCGCACCCTCAATGACTTGACCGAAGAAGACAAAGGCCTGGCTGGTCACATCTTGTTCACCGCCCAGCGTCTGGCCAAGGAACTTGGCTGCGAGGAAGGCTTCCGCGTAGTGATGAACTGTAACGAGCAAGGCGGCCAGACCGTCTACCACATCCACATGCACGTGCTTGGCCAGCGCCAGATGCACTGGCCACCGGGCTGATCCACGGCAAGCGACCCTGCCACTATTGCGGTAAACTGTCGGGCACATTCTTGCGGAGGTGCCCGATGGCTACCGAACGTCACTACTCGCCGCTCGACCGCTTGTTGCTGCAGGCCGATACCGCCATGCGCACCTTGCTGCCCTTCAGCGGCCAACCCGCCCGCCCATCGCCGGCCATCGTCCAGCCGGACGCGGACCTGGACGAACAGCAGGCCCGCCATGTTGCCGGGCTGATGCGTATCAACCACACCGGTGAAGTGTGCGCTCAGGCGCTGTACCAGGGCCAGGCCCTGACCGCCAAGCTGCCCGAAGTGCGCAAGGCCATGGAACACGCCGCCGAGGAAGAAGTGGACCACCTGGCCTGGTGCGAACAGCGCATTCGCCAGCTGAACAGCCACCCCAGCGTGCTCAACCCGTTGTTCTACGGCATGTCGTTCGGTATCGGTGCACTCGCCGGGCTGGTCAGCGACAAGGTCAGCCTGGGCTTCGTCGCCGCCACCGAGCATCAGGTGTGCAAGCATCTCGACGAGCACCTGGAGCAGATCCCGCAGGAAGACGAAAAGTCCCGAGCCATCCTCGAACAGATGCGCATCGATGAGGAACAGCATGCCGAGTCTGCACTGGAAGCCGGCGGTTATCGCTTCCCCGCCCCTGTTCGCTTTGGCATGAGCCTGTTGGCCAAGGTCATGACCAAGAGCACCTACCGTATCTGAAGGCATCACCATGACGGACCGTTTCGACGCCAAGGACCTGGCGCGCGCCGTGCAAGCCGGCATTCTCCAGCCGGGCCAGGACCAGGCCCTGCTGGCTTTCCTGCACCATCAGCCGGCACAGCGCGGCAGCTTCCAGCTGGCCCATGTCGCTTTCTACTTCGGCGCCATGCTGATCATGGCAGCCATGGGCTGGCTGCTCACCGAAGCCTGGATGCGCATCGGCGACTGGGCGCTGCTGGTCATCGCCAGCCTCTATATCCTGCTGCTCACGCTGTTCGCCGTTAACCTGCAACGGCGCGTACAGCCCGTCGCGGCCGGGGTGCTGGCAGCAGTCGCGGTCAGCATCGTGCCATTGGCGGTGTTCGCCATCGAACGGCTGGCTGGCTGGTGGCCAATGGATGATGCGCAGGCAAACTATCACCAGTACTACACCTACGTGCAGGGCGGCTGGCTGGCAATGGAAGCAGCCACGGTGCTTGCCGGGCTGTTGATGCTGAGGCTGATCCCCTACCCGTTCATCGTCATGCCGATTGCCGTGGCCTTGTGGTTCATGTCGATGGACCTGAGCGAATGGTTCTTCGGCTCGCCATTCAGCTGGGAACAGCGCCGCGAGGTTTCGCTGTGGTTCGGGCTCGGGTTGCTGGTGGTGTTCGTCGGGGTGGACGGCCGCACCCGCGAAGACTACGCCCACTGGGGCTACCTGGCCGGGCTGGCGGCATTCTGGGGCGGGCTGACGCTGGTAGACAGTGGCAGCGAGCTGGGCAAGGCCCTGTACTGCCTGATCAATATTGCCCTGATGGGTATGGCGGTGCTGTTGCGTCGGCCGGTGTTCATGGTTTTCGGGGCGTTGGGCGTGGCGGCTTACCTGGGGTACCTGTCGTACGAGGTGTTTGCCGACTCGCTGCTGTTCCCGGTGGTGGTGACCTTGATCGGGCTGGGGGTTATCGGGCTGGGGCTGGTTTACCAGAAGCGGCGGGAGCGGCTGAGCCGGGTGATGCGCGGTTGTTTGCCGGGATGGGTGCGTGCTGCGCTGCCGGCGCTTCGCAGCTGAAATTGTCGGGGCCGCTCTGCGCCCCATCGCCGGCAAGCCAGCTCCCACCTCGACCGCATTGACCTCAAGCCATGTGCTATCCCTGTGGGAGCTGGCTTGCCGGCGATGGGCTCCCACCTCGACCGCAATGACCTCAAGCCATGTACTATCCCTGTGGGAGCTGGCTTGCCGGCGATGGGCTGCAACGCAGCCCCCAAAATTTGCTGTTCAACCCAGCTCTACAATCTCGTACCCGTGGGTAATCTCAACCCCGGCACGCTCGAGCATGATCGAAGCCGAGCAATACTTCTCCGCCGACAGCTCCACCGCACGCTTGACCTGGGCCTCCTTCAGCCCACGCCCCTTCACCACGAAGTTCATGTGGATCTTGGTAAACACCTTCGGGTCTTCGCTGGCACGCTCGGCCTCCAGAAACGCCTCGCAGCTTTCCACCGCCTGGCGCGACTTCTTCAGAATGCTGACCACGTCAAAGCTGCTGCAGCCACCCAGGCCCAGCAACAGCATTTCCATCGGGCGCACGCCCAGGTTACGGCCGCCGGCCTCGGGCGGGCCGTCCATCACGACGACATGGCCGCTCCCCGATTCGCCGAGGAACATCGCCTCACCGGCCCACTGGATACGTGCCTTCATCTACCCGGACTCCTGATTTTCGGAAAAGGGTGTCAGCTTAGACCTTGTGCGGCCGTGGGAAAAGCACGAGTCGTGTCGGTTTAGTACCGAAACATCCTGTAGTGTCTGATAAGCTGGCGCCAAATGACTGGCGCGCCCCGCCAGCCAACCTTTATAAAAAGCCTATGCGTCATATCGAACAGGATTTCGTGATGGTTGCTTCCGCCCTACCCGCCAAGATCAAGAACATCGACAAGCTGCTGGTGCACTGCCAGCGCCGTCGCTATACCGCCAAAAGCAACATCATCTGCGCCGGCGACCGGGCCGAGACACTGTCGTTCATCATCAAGGGTTCGGTCACCATCCTCATCGAGGACGATGACGGCCATGAAATGATCATCGCCTACCTCAACAATGGCGACTTCTTCGGCGAGTTGGGCCTGTTCGAACCGGTCGAGGGTGAACAGCAGCGTAGTGCCTGGGTGCGCGCCAAGACCGAATGCGAAGTAGCCGAAATCAGTTATGAGAAATTTCGCGAACTGGCGCGCCAGGACCCGGAAATCCTCTATGCCCTGGGCAGCCAGATGGCCCAGCGCCTGCGCAACACCACGCGCAAGGTCGGCGACCTGGCGTTCTTCGACGTTACCGGGCGTGTCGCCCGCTGCCTGCTGGAACTGTGCAAGCAACCCGACGCCATGACCCACCCCGACGGCATGCAGATCAAGATCACTCGTCAGGAAATCGGCCGCATCGTCGGTTGCTCGCGGGAAATGGTCGGCCGCGTCCTCAAGGACCTTGAAGAACGCAGCCTGGTGCAGGTCAAAGGCAAGACCATGGTGGTCTACGGTACCCGCTAGTCCCTGGGCAGGTCGGCCAGTACCTTGGCATAGGCTTGCGACAGCCGCTCGAACCATGGGGCCGCAGGCGCCACTTCGTGCAGGGCGATGTGCGCATCGGCGCGGCAGCGCTGCTCCAGCTCGCAGCACTCGTTGAAGCGGTTGACCGCCGCCACCATCGATTCACGCTCGTTGTCCAGCAGCAGCGCACCGTGCACCAGCACCACCGGGCGCTTGCCACCCAGCCCCTGGCGCCAGCGCTGGGCGGTGCCCACCAGTTTGCGGCCATTGAGGTTGACGTTGTAGCGGCCATCGCAGAAGGCACCGTCGATTTCGCCCACCGACGCCACCCCACCCCACTCGCGCAGCACGTCACACAGCGGCAGGCACAGGCGCTCGTAGGCGTTTTCGATGCGGCCGTGGTCGCCTTCGCTGCGGGGGGCAACATAGACCAGGGCAACGTTCACCGTGGAGTGTGATTGCGGAACCGGCTCGCCGCCGGTTTCGCGCAGCAGCACCGGCCAGCCGGCAATCGCCAGCTCCGAGCAGGCGGCTTCGAAATTGTCCAGACGGCTCATGCGCCGGGGCATGACCAGGGCGTGGTCGGTCGGGCGCCAGAACAGCACGCCACTGTCGCGCTCGCCGCGGCAGACGGCGGCCAGCAATTCCTGTTCGGCGTGCAAGCCTTGTTCTACGGTCAGGGCCAGGGGTTGATCGGTCATTGATCCACCTTTGATGTTGTTATTCAGAGCCTCTTCGCGGGCACGCCCGCTCCCACAGGGATTACCACAGGCCCCGGGGGTGATGGAGAACCTGTGGGAGCGGGCGAGCCGAAGCGTCGGACCGCCGCGAAGGGGCCATTACAGGCATACAAAAAAGCCGGCAATAACGCCGGCTTCATTTGATCAGTCCAGTTGCTGAACAGTCTTCTTCACCTGTTCCGGGAAGAACAACCGCTGCAGCTCCAGCCCCGGCTGCTCGGCGCGCATGAACGCCTCACCGACCAGGAAGGAGTAGACCTCGTTGATCTCCATCAGCTCCACATCGGCCCGGTTCAAGATGCCGCTCTCGGTAATCGCCAGGCGATCACGCGGAATACGCGGCAGCAGGTCGAGGGTGGTTTCCAGGCTGACCTCGAAGGTGTGCAGGTTGCGGTTGTTCACCCCCACCAGCGGTGTATCCAGGGTTTTCAACGCGCGTTCCAGCTCATCGCCGTCGTGCACTTCCACCAGCACGTCGAGGCCGACATCCTTGGCCGTGGCCGCCAGTTCGGCCATCTTCACGTCATCCAGCGCCGACACGATCAGCAGTACACAGTCCGCGCCCAGGGCCCGGGCCTCGACGATCTGGTACGGGTCGACCATGAAGTCCTTGCGGATCACCGGCAGCGACACCGCCGCGCGGGCCTGCTGCAGGTACTCGTCGGCGCCCTGGAAGTAGTCCACATCGGTCAGCACCGACAGGCAAGTCGCCCCGCCCTTCTCGTAGCTGACGGCGATTTCCGCCGGCACGAAATGCTCGCGAATCACACCCTTGCTCGGCGAGGCCTTCTTGATTTCGGCAATCACCGCCGGCTGCTTGCGCGCGGCTTGCTCGAACAGGGCCTTGGCAAAGCCACGCGGGGCGTCGGCAGCCTTGGCCAGGCCCTCTAGTTCGGCGAGGCTGACGCGCGCGCTGCGCTCGGCCACTTCCTGAAACTTGCGGGCAATGATCCTTTCCAGCACCGTCGGCACACTCATGCTTCGTTCTCCACCTTGAATACTGCAGTAAAGGCACCCAGCTCCTGCAGCTTCTCCCAGGCCAGCCCGGTGTGCAGTACGTCGTGGGCCAGTTCCACACCGGCTTTCAGGCTCATGGCATGGTCAGCGGCATACAGCGCCGCGCCCGCATTGAGCACGATCATCTCGGCGGCCTTCTGGCCGTTTTCGGTCTTGCGTCGGCCCAGTGCATCGCGGATCAGCTCCAGCGACGCCTGCGGGTTCTCGACGGCCAGGCCGTGCAGGCTCTGGCTCTTCATGCCGAGGTCTTCCGGCTCTACCCAGTATTCGGTGATTTCGCCATTTTTCAGTTCGGCGACGAAGGTCGGCGCAGCCAGGCTGAACTCGTCCAGGCCGTCCTTGGAGTGCACCACCAGCACGTGCTTGCTGCCCAGGCGCTGCAGTACTTCAGCCAACGGGCGGCACAGGGTCTGGGCAAATACACCGACCACCTGGTGCTTCACCCCGGCCGGATTCGTAAGCGGGCCGAGCATGTTGAACAGGGTGCGCAGCCCCAGGTCACGACGCGGGCCGGCAGCGTGCTTCATGGCCGAATGATGGCTTTGCGCGAACATGAAGCCGATGCCCAGGCTATCGATGCAGCGGGCCACCTGGGTGGGCGTCAGGTTCAGGTAGATACCGGCGGCCTCCAGCAGGTCGGCACTGCCGCTCTTGCCCGATACCGCGCGGTTGCCATGCTTGGCCACGGTGCAACCTGCCGCCGCCAGGACGAACGACGAGGCGGTGGACACGTTGAAGATGTTGGCGCCATCACCGCCGGTACCGACGATATCGACCACGCCATCGAGGCTCTGCAGTTCGACCTTGTCGGCCAGCTCGCGCATCACCGACACCGCACCGACGATCTCGTCGATGCTTTCGCTCTTCATGCGCATGCCCATCAGGAAGGCGCCGATCTGCGCTTCGCTGCACTGGCCGGTCATGATCTGGCGCATGACGTCGCGCATTTCTTCGGTGGAAAGGTCCAGCTGGCCGACGATACGGCTCAACGCACTCTTGATATCCATGTTCGATCCTTAGCGGCGGCCGCCAGTCTGCTTGAGGAAGTTGGCGAACAGTTCGTGGCCCTGTTCAGTCAGGATCGACTCGGGGTGGAACTGCACCCCTTCGATATTCAGCGTCTTGTGGCGCAGGCCCATGATCTCGTCGACCGACCCGTCAGCATGGGCGGTCCAGGCGGTCACTTCCAGGCACTCGGGCAAGGTTTCGCGCTTTACCACCAGCGAGTGGTAACGGGTCACGGTCAACGGGTTGTTGAGGCCGGCGAACACGCCCAGGTCACGGTGGTGTACCGGGCTGGTCTTGCCGTGCATCACCTGGCGGGCACGTACCACATCACCACCAAAGGCCTGGCCGATGGACTGGTGGCCCAGGCATACGCCAAGGATCGGAAGCTTGCCGGCAAAGTGCAGGATGGCCTCGATGGACACGCCCGCCTCGCTCGGCGTGCACGGGCCTGGAGATACGACGATGCGCTCGGGGTTGAGGGCTTCGATCTGGGCGATGGTCATTTCGTCATTGCGAATGACCTTTACCTCGGCACCGAGCTCGCCAAGGTACTGAACGACGTTGTAAGTGAATGAGTCGTAATTGTCGATCATCAGTAACATCGGGTTAAACCTCTTGAATCTACTGACTTCAGAATTCGAACCTTTCTGCACCAGCCAACAGGCGCGGCTTTGCCCCAAGGGGCGGTAGACAGGAAGGCAAACGGGGGCGGGCCGGACGGGCCGGCAGGGGATAAAGTCAGGCGCGCCAACGCCAACGGGCGTGGGCCTTGATTACGCGCATCAAGAGTTTGCTGACGATCAACACGGGATAGGTCTCGCTCATACGTCCCGGCACAGTAGCCTACCGGGGCGGCGGGCGCAATATGCCTGTAAACACGGGGAAACGAATGGACTTGGGAGGGATGCACTGCGATTTGCTAAGGTCGATGGGGTTGTCCTGATAAAAACAAAGAAAAGGATGTTCCCTGATGCGAAAAGCACCGTTATTGCGCTTTACCCTCGCCTCATTGACGTTAGCCTGCAGCCAGGCCTTCGCGGCACCCTCGCCCTACTCCAGCATGATCGTGTTTGGTGACAGCCTCAGCGACGCCGGGCAGTTTGGCGGGGTGCGCTTCACCAACCGCGATGCCAATGGCAATTATGCGCCAGTGTCACCGATGATCCTGGGCGGGCGGCTCGGTATGAGCCCGACCGAGCTAGGCCCTTCCACCTCCCCCTTCAATCCGGTACTGGGCCTTCCCGACGGCAACAACTGGGCAGTCGGTGGCTACACCACCCAGCAGATCCTGGACTCGATCACCACTACCTCCGAGACCGTCATCCCACCAGGGCGCCCCGGCGCCGGGCTGGTACTGCGTGATAAACCGGGCTACCTGGCCAATGGCCTGCGCGCCGACCCCAACGCGTTGTATTACCTGACTGGCGGCGGCAATGACTTCCTGCAAGGCCTCGTCAACAGCCCGGCCGATGCCGTGGCCGCTGGCGCCCGGCTGGCTGCCAGCGCCCAGGCCCTGCAGCAAGGCGGCGCCCGCTACATCATGGTCTGGCTGCTGCCCGACCTCGGGCAGACACCGAATTTCAGCGGTACGCCGCAACAAAACCCGCTGTCGCTGCTATCCGGCGCGTTCAACCAGTCCCTGCTCAGCCAGCTGGGGCAGATCGATGCCGAAATCATTCCGCTGAACATTCCCGTGCTGCTGAGCGAAGCGCTGGCCAGCCCCGAGCAGTTCGGCCTGGCCAGCGGCCAGAACCTGGTCGGCACCTGCTACAGCGGCGAAGGCTGCGTGGAAAACCCGGTGTATGGCATCAACGGCGCCACGCCAGACCCGACCAAGCTGCTGTTCAACGACTCGGTGCACCCGACCATCGCCGGCCAGCAACTGATTGCCGACTACGCCTATTCGATTATCGCCGCCCCCTGGGAACTGAGCTTGCTTCCGGAAATGGCCCACGCCAGCCTGCGTGCCCACCAGGACGAACTGCGCAACCAGTGGCAGACACCCTGGCAGGCAGTTGGCCAGTGGCAAGCCTTCGTTGCCACCGGCGCCCAGGACCTGGACTTCGACGGCCAGCGCAGCGCGGCCAGCGGCGATGGCCGCGGCTACAACCTGACCCTGGGCGGCAGCTATCGCCTGAACGATGCATGGCGCCTGGGCCTGGCCGGCGGCGTGTACCGGCAGAAGCTGGAAGCCGGCGCACAGGATTCGGACTACAAGCTGGACAGCTACCTTGCCAGCGCCTTCGCCCAATACCGCCAGGACCGCTGGTGGGCCGACGCGGCGCTGACCGCCGGGCACCTGGACTACAGCGACCTCAAGCGCACCTTCGCCCTTGGCGTGAACGACCGCAGCGAAAAGGGCGATACCGATGGCGAGGCCTGGGCGATGTCGGGGCGGCTGGGTTACAACCTGGCAGCCGAGAGCAGCAACTGGCAGCTGGCGCCGTTCATCAGTGCCGACTATGCGCGGGTGAAGGTGGATGGCTATGACGAGAAAAGCGGGCGCTCGACGGCGTTGGGCTTCGATGACCAGGAACGCACATCACGCCGTTTGGGCGTGGGGTTGCTGGGCAGTGTGCAGGTGTTGCCGAGTACCCGGCTGTTCGCCGAGGTGGCGCAGGAGCATGAGTTCGAGGATGACCAGCAGGATGTGACGATGCACCTGACCAGCCTGCCGGCGAATGACTTCACCCTGACAGGATATACGCCGCACAGCGACCTGACCCGGGCGAGCCTGGGGGTGAGCCATGAAGTGGTGACGGGGGTGCATTTGCGCGGTAACTATAACTGGCGCAAGAGTGATGAATTGACGCAGCAGGGAGTGAGTTTGGGCGTCAGCATCGACTTTTGAATTGATGGGGCCGCGTTGCGGCCCTTCGCGGGCTCGCCCGCTCCCACAGGTATTGCACAGGCCTTGCAGCCTGTGATTTCCCTGTGGGAGGGGGCATACCCGCGAAGGGCTGCAACGCAGCCCCGATCAACTTATTTGGCCGAAGTCTGCTCAGCCAAAGCCACCGCGCGGAACATTGCCCGGCGCTTGTTGATGGTCTCTTCCCACTCCAGCGCCGGCACCGAGTCGGCAACGATGCCGCCCCCGGCCTGCACATGCAGCTCACCGTCCTTGATTACCGCGGTACGGATGGCAATGGCGGTATCCATGTTGCCGTTCCACGCGAAGTAACCGACGGCACCACCGTAAACCCCACGCTTGACCGGCTCCAGCTCGTCGATGATCTCCATCGCGCGAATCTTCGGCGCCCCCGAAAGCGTACCGGCCGGCAGGATCGCCCGCAGTGCGTCCATCGCCGTCAGCCCTTCGCGCAGCTGGCCAGTTACGTTGGACACAATGTGCATCACGTTGGAGTAACGCTCGATCACCATCTTCTCGGTCAGGCGCACGCTGCCGGTCGAGGACACGCGACCCACGTCGTTACGGCCCAGGTCGATGAGCATCAGGTGCTCGGCAATTTCCTTGTCGTCCGACAGCAGGTCGTCTTCCAGCGCGCGGTCGGCCTCTTCGGTAGCGCCACGCGGGCGGGTGCCGGCAATCGGGCGCACGGTGACCAGGTTGTCCTCGACGCGTACCAGCACCTCGGGCGAGCTGCCGACCACATGAAAATCGCCAAAGTTGAAGAAGTACATGTACGGCGTCGGGTTGAAGCAGCGCAGCGCGCGGTACAGGTCGATAGGCGCCGCCTTGAAGTCGATCGACATGCGCTGCGACGGCACCACCTGCATGCAGTCACCGGCCAGGATGTATTCCTTGATACGGCCGACGGCGTTCTCGTAATCCTCGCGGGTATAGCTGGAGCGGAATTCCGGCTCGGCAGCCTGCGGGCCACTCAGGTCCAGGCCACGGCGTGGGGTGATCGGCTGACGCAGGGTTTCCAGCAGGCCTTGCAGGCGTGCCTGGCCCTGTTCGAAAGCCTGCTCTTCAGCCGGGTCGACCAGCACGATCGCGTGCATCTTGCCCGCCAGGTTGTCGAACACCACCACCGCATCGGACACCATCAGCAGGATATCCGGCACACCCAGCGGGTCCGGGTTGGGGCTGGCGCCCAGGCGCTTCTCCACATAGCGCACGCAGTCGTAGCCGAAGTAGCCGACCAGGCCGCCGTTGAAGCGCGGCAGGCCTGGGATATCGGCGACCTTGTAACGGTCCTTGAAGGTTTCGACAAAGGCCAGCGGGTCTTCGACATCGTGGCTTTCCACCTCCACGCCATCCTGCAGGATGCTGACGTGATAGCCGTGCACACGCATCACCGTGCGCGATGGCAGGCCGATCATCGAGTAACGGCCCCATTTCTCGCCGCCCTGCACCGATTCGAGCAGGTACGAGTTGGGCTGGTCTGCCAGTTTCAGGTAGATCGACAGCGGCGTGTCGAAGTCGGCCAGGGTTTCGCAGGCCAGGGGAATGCGGTTGTAGCCGGCAGCGGCCAGGCGCAGGAATTCTTCGCGGGTCATGGGTAGCCTCGTGGCAAGCAGCAATAGGTCAGGCAAACGGACGGGCCGGCACGCGCCGGCAGGCTGAAGTCAGGCGCGCCAACGCCAACGGGCCAGGGCCTTGATGACTTTCATCCAGAATTTGCCGGTAACCGCCACGGTGGACTCTCTGTCTTGTGAGGCTTGAAGGTCCGCCAACGTTATCCCAGTGGCCGGGTCTGCGCAACCGGGCAGCAATGCGCGCAGGTCGTCGATCACCAGGCTGGGGGCTTCGTCGTGGATCGGTCGGCCGTGGTTGTAGCCGTAGGTCAGGCCCACGCACTGCACGCCAGCCGCCTTGGCCGCCAGCACATCACTGCGTGAATCGCCGACAAACAGCGACTGCTGCGGGGTGACACCGGCCATCTGCATGACGAACAGCAGCGCCGCAGGGTCGGGCTTTTTCTGCGGCAGGGTGTCACCGCCGATGATCCAGCGGAAGTAGTTGCCGATCTTCATCTGGTCCAGCAGCGGGCCAACGAAGCGCTCGGGCTTGTTGGTGATCAGCGCCATTTCCACGCCCTGCTTGCGCAGCCAGCGCAGGGTGTCCTGCACACCGGGGTAGACCACGGTCAGTTCGTGGCTTTCGGCATAGGCGTCCATGAACAGCGCCAACGCCTGCTCGGCCAGCGCATCGTCCACGGCAGCGTGGTCGATGCCACCGGCCAGCGCCCGGCGCACCAGCACCTGGGCACCGTTGCCCACCCAGTGGCGCACCGCCTCCAGGCCGGCAGGCGGGCGCCCCAGTTCGAGCAGCATGCGGTCCACGGCGGCGGCCAGGTCTGGCACGGAATCGATCAGGGTACCGTCCAGATCGAACATCACCAGCCTGGGCAGCGTCCCCGGGAACAGCTGCTCGAAGCCGCTCATGGGCGGGCCTGAGCCAGTTCGGCACGCATCCTGGCAATGACTTCCTGGTAGTCCGGGGCGTTGAAGATTGCCGAGCCGGCCACGAAGGTGTCGGCGCCAGCGGCAGCGATCTCGCGGATGTTGTTGACGTTGACGCCACCGTCGATTTCCAGGCGGATATCACGGCCGCTGGCGTCGATCAGCGCACGCGCCTCGCGCAGCTTGTCGAGGGTGCCAGGGATGAACTTCTGCCCGCCGAAGCCCGGGTTGACGCTCATCAGCAGCACCATGTCGACCTTGTCCATCACGTACTTCAGCGCGTCCAGGCTGGTGGCCGGGTTGAACACCAGGCCGGCCTTGCAGCCACCGTCCTTGATCAGCTGCAGCGAACGGTCGATGTGCTGCGAGGCTTCCGGGTGGAAGGTGATGTAGGTGGCACCAGCTTCGATGAAGTCACCGATGATGCGGTCGACCGGGCTGACCATCAGGTGCACGTCGATCGGGGCGGTGACGCCGTACTTGCGCAGGGCGGTGCAGACCATCGGGCCGATGGTCAGGTTGGGGACGTAGTGGTTGTCCATGACATCGAAGTGGACGATGTCGGCACCCGCGGCCAATACCTTGTCGACGTCCTCGCCCAGTCGGGCGAAATCGGCGGAGAGAATGGAGGGGGCAATAGCGTAGGGCTGCATGGCGCACCTGTTGGCAGAATCACGGTGGCGCGCATTGTAACCCAGGGAAGCGGATGAAGGCTGATTAGCATCAACCTGTACCGGCCCCTTCGCGGCTAAAGCCGCTCCCACAGGGACCGCGCAGGCATCGAAAGCTGCGCAAATCCTGTGGGAGCGGCTTTAGCCGCGAAGAGGCCAGCGCAGGCAACATACCTTCAACCAGGCTGCTGGGTCCTCAGCTTCTCGCTACGCCCACGCAACCACTCCAGGGTCAGCAGCAACACCACCGAGAAGGCAATCAGCAAGGTCGCCGCCGCGGCAATGGTCGGGCTCAGGTTCTCTCGAATACCACTGAACATCTGCCGCGGCAGGGTCGCCTGCTCCGGCCCGGCCAGGAACAGGGTCACCACTACTTCGTCGAACGACGTGGCAAAGGCGAACAACGCCCCCGAAATCACCCCAGGCGCGATCAGCGGCATGGTCACCCGGCGGAAAGTCAGCAGCGGCGAGGCACCCAGGCTGGCTGCCGCGCGCACCAGGTTGTAGTTGAAGCCCTGCAAGGTCGCCGACACGGTAATGATGACGAACGGCACGCCCAGTACCGCATGCACCAGAATCAGCGAGGTGAAGCTGTTGCCCATGCCCAGCGGGGCAAAGAACAGGTAGCTGGCCACACCGATGATCACCACCGGCACCACCATCGGCGAAATCACCAGCGCCATCACCAGCGACTTGCCCGGGAAGTCGCCACGGGTCAGGCCGATGGCCGCCAGGGTGCCGAACACCATGGCCAGCACCGTGGCTGCCGGGGCGACGATGATGCTGTTCTTCAAGGCCCGCATCCACTCGGCCGAGCCGAAGAAGTCCTGGTACCACTGCAGCGAGAAGCCCTGCAGCGGGTACACCAGGAAACTGCCACTGTTGAACGACAGCGGCACGATCACCAGCACCGGCAATATGAGGAACAGCAGGATCAAGCCGCAAAGAATGCGCAGGCTGTAGAACCACACCCGCTCCACGGGCGACATGTAAGGGCTCAGCATGACAAGGCTCCTCAGCTCAGGCGCAGGCGGCTGGCGCCGACCAGCCAGCTATAGATCAGGTACAACAGCACGGTCGCCAGCAGCAACAGCCCGCCCAGCGCGGTGGCCATGCCCCAGTTGATGCTGGTGTTGGTGTAGAAGGCCACGAAGTAGCTCACCATCTGGTCATTCGGGCTGCCCAGCAGTGCCGGGGTAATGTAGTAGCCGATGGCCAGGATGAACACCAGCAGGCAACCAGCGCCAACCCCGGCGTAGGTCTGCGGGAAGTAGACCCGCCAGAAACTGGCGAACGGGTGGCAGCCCAGCGAGATCGCCGCACGCATGTAACTTGGCGAAATGCCCTTCATCACGCTGTACAGCGGCAGGATCATGAACGGCAACAGGATGTGCACCATCGAGATGTACACGCCGGTGCGGTTGAACACCAGTTCCAGCGGCTGGTCGATGATGCCCATTGCCATCAGCGCGCTGTTGATCAGGCCACCCGACTGCAGCAGCACGATCCACGCCGCCACCCGCACCAGGATCGAGGTCCAGAACGGCAGCAGCACCAGGATCATCAGCAGGTTGCTCTGCCGGGTCGGCAGGTTGGCCAGCAGGTAGGCCAGCGGGTAGGCGAGCAGCAGGCAGATGGCGGTAATCACCACACCCATCCACAGGGTGCGGGCGAAGATATCCAGGTAGATGGCCTGGTCCGGGGTGGCCTTGGCCAGTTCGCCAAGGTCATCGATACGGTGGTCGAGCGAAGCCAGCAGGTAGAACGAGGTGACCGTACTGGTGTTGCGGCGGATCGCCTGCCAGTAGGCCGGGTCGCCCCAACGCTCGTCGAGGGCCTGCAAGGCATCTTTATAGGAAGCGGGTTCGCTTTTGAACGGCAGCGCCCGCGCGGTCTTGGCCAACAGGCTGCGGTAACCGGCCAGCTCCATGTTCAGGCGCTTGGAAAGGTCGCCCAGGGTCTGGTTCTTGCGCGACTCGGCCAGGTCCTGGCTCAACGCCTTGTACACGTCCTCGCCCGGCAGGCTCTTGCCATCCCACTGGGTGATGACGCCCACGGTGCGCGGCAGGCCGCCAACCACTTCCGGGTTGCCGACGCTCTTGTACAGCAGCGCCGCGATCGGCACCAGGAACACCAGCAGGAGAAACAGCGCCAGCGGCGCGATCAACGCCTGCGCCTTCCAGCGGTTGACCCGCTCGGCGTGCTTGAGGCGCTGCTTGAGACTTGGACCTGCGCCTTCTTTGAGGGGCACTGCAATGGCCATGGCGAACTCCGCGATACGAACTGAAAATGGGGCTGCTGCGCAGCCCATCGCCGGCAAGCCAGCTCCCACAGGTACTGCACTGGCTTCGGGGCTTGTGATCCCTGTGAGAGCTTTTCCCACAGGTACTGCACTGGCCTCAGGGCCTCTGATCCCTGTGGGAGCTGCCCCTACAGGTACTGCGCTGATATCGGGGATAGCGCGGTCCCTGTGGGAGCTGGCTTGCCGGCGATGGGCCGCAAAGCGGCCCCCTACGCTGGTCGTTTACTTCTTCGCCGCCCAGGCGTTGAAGCGTTGCTCCAGCTGCTCGCTGTTGTCAGCCCAGAAGGCCACATCGATCTGCACCTGGTTGGCGATGTTTTCAGGCGTGGTCGGCATGTCCTTCTTCACCGCGTCCGACAGCAGGCTCACGGCCTTGGAATTGGCCGGGCCGTAGGCGATGTTCTCGGAGTAGGTCTTCTGCTGCTCGGGCTGCACGCTGAAGGCGATGAATTTCTTCGCTTCCTCGGCATCCTTGGCGCCTTTCGGGATGGCCCAGGCGTCGAAGTCGTAGATGCCGCCGTTCCACACCACCTTCAGGTTGCTCTCTTTCTGCACCGCAGCGATGCGGCCGTTGTAGGCAGAGCTCATGACTACGTCACCCGAGGCCAGGTACTGCGGCGGCTGGGCGCCAGCTTCCCACCACTGGATGCTTGGCTTGAGTTCGTCGAGTTTCTTGAAGGCGCGGTCCACGCCCTCTTTGGTGCCCAGCACCTGGTACACGTCCTTCGGCGCCACGCCGTCGGCCATCAGGGCGAATTCCAGGGTGTACTTGGCGCCCTTGCGCAGGCCGCGCTTGCCCGGGAATTTCTTGGTATCCCAGAAATCGGCCCAGCTGGTCGGTGCGGTCTTCAGCTTGTCGGCGTTGTAGGCCAGCACCGTGGACCATACGAAGAAGCCCACGCCGCATGGCTGGATGGCACCCGGCACATAGTCGGCCTCATTACCGAACAGGGCCGGGTCGAGTTCTTCGAACATGCCCTCGTCACAGCCACGGGCCAGTTCTGGCGACTCAACTTCCACCAGGTTCCAGGACACGCTCTTGGTGTCGACCATGGCTTTGACCTTGGCCATCTCGCCGTTGTACTCGCCTGCGACGATCTTGCCCTTGCCGGCCTTCTCCCACGGTTCGTAGAACGCCTTGACCTGGGCCGCCTTGTTGGCACCGCCGAACGAAACCACGGTGAGGTCTGCGGCCATGGCCTGGCCAGCGGCGAACAGCCCCAGGGCCAGGGCGGTCAGTTTCAACTGCTTGCGCATTATTATTCTCTCCACAGTACAGGGTTGGTGAAGCAATCCATCAATGGGCTTCGGCAATCGGATCGAGCGCGCGGGCGTGCTCCACCTCCCAGCCCAGCGGTACCACATCGCCTACGGCCAAAGCCGGGTCGAGCTCGGCAATCGGCTGTTTCACGAAGAAGTCGCCCTTGCCGCAAACTTCCAGGCGCACCCGCACGTGGTCGCCCAGGTAAATGAATTCGGCCACCCGGCCCGAGAAGCGGTTCACGCAGCTTTCGCTGTGGCCGTTCAGGCGCACGCGCTCCGGGCGGATCGACAGGGTCACCGGCTCGCCGGCCTGGCCGACATTCACCGCCAGCGCCTCGACCCGCTCGCCACGTGGCAACTGCACCTGGCAGCGCTTGCCATCACTGGCCAGCAAGGTGCCGTTGATGCGGTTGTTCTCGCCGATGAAGTTGGCGACGAAGGTGTTGCAGGGTTCTTCGTACAGCGTGCGCGGGTCGGCGATCTGCTGGATTTCACCCTGGTGGAACACGGCCACCCGGTCGGACATGGTTAGCGCTTCGCCCTGGTCGTGGGTCACGTACACCACGGTCACGCCCAGGCGCTGGTGGATGTGCTTGATCTCCATCTGCATGTGTTCGCGCAGCTGCTTGTCCAGCGCGCCCAGCGGTTCGTCCATCAGCACCAGCTGCGGCTCGAACACCAGTGCCCGGGCCAGGGCTACACGCTGCTGCTGGCCGCCGGACAGCTGGCCGGGGTAACGCTTGGCGAAGGCATCGAGCTGGACCATGCTCAGCACCCGCTTGACCCGCTCGCTGATGTCGGTCTTGCTCAGGTTGCGCACGGTCAGCGGGAAGGCCAGGTTCTCGGCCACGGTCATGTGCGGGAACAGCGCGTAGTTCTGGAACACCATGCCGATGTCGCGCTTGTGCGGCGGCACGTTGTTGATCGAGCGCCCGGCCAGCTGGATTTCACCGGCGGTGGGGGTTTCGAAGCCGGCCAGCATCATCAGGCTGGTGGTCTTGCCCGAGCCGGACGGGCCAAGCAGGGTGAGGAACTCGCCCTTGCGAATATCCAGGTTGAGGTCTTTGACGATCAGCGACTCGCCGTCGTAGCTCTTCTGCACACCACGGAAGCTGACCAGCGTTTCGCTGGTTGCAGCGTTCGACTTCGCCTCGCTCATGCCTGCACCTTCTTGTTGGATGACTGCGTAGGCAAAGACTAGACAAGCGGCAAGCGCCGGAAAATCGGGGGTACTGAGAGAATGCCATCATCCGGATGGAAGATTTGCTGTAGGGATTCCCCTACAAAGATGGCGGGTTTGGAATGCTCATCCGAGCCATCCGCCAAACCTGTGGGAGCGGGCATGCCCGCGAAGGGGCCGGTTCAGTCATAAAGATCCGCAGGTCAGGCCCTTTCGCGGGCACGCCCGCTCCCACAGGGACCTCGGCAAGTTTCGAGAACAGGCATGTCGCATTCAGACCAGCTTGTGCTCCATCGCGTACTTCACCAGCTCAGCCAGCGAGTTCACTTTCAGCTTCTGCATCAGGCGCGCCTTGTGGGTGCTGATGGTCTTGCTCGACAGCGCCAGCTGCTGGGCGATGTCGTTGACGTTGGCGCCCTGGGCCAGGCGTTCGAACACCGAAAACTCCCGCTCCGACAGCAACGTGTGCAACGGCCGCGACTCCGTCAGGCCCACTTCGAAGACCATGCGGTCGGCCAGCGCCGGGTCGATATAACGCCCTCCAGCGGCAACCCGGCGAATCGCAGTCAGCAGCAGCGCCGGGTCGCTGTCCTTGGTGGCATAGCCCGCCGCCCCGGCCTTCAGCGCCCGCGCCGCCATCTGCGCTTCATCGTGCATCGACAGCATCAGGATCGCCGGGGCGTCGTGCAACGCGCGGATCCGCGGGATCGCCTCCAGGCCATTCACACCCGGCATCGAGATATCCAGCAGTACCACCTCGCACGGCGTGTGGCGCAGGGTTTCCAGCAGCTGCTCACCGTTACCGGCCTCCCCCGCCACCTGCATGTCCTTGGCCAGGCCAATCAACTGCTTGATGCCCTCACGTACAATGGTGTGGTCTTCGGCCACCAGCACTCGAATCACGATCGCTCTCCTACTCCAACGGTATGGCCACGCTCAGGCTGGTGCCTTCGCCCGGTTCACTGTCCAGCGCCATGCTGCCGCCCAGCATCAGCACCCGCTCACGCACCCCGACCAGGCCGAACGAGGTGGGCCGGGGCTGGTCGCGGCAAAAGCCCTGGCCGTCATCGCTGACAGTCATGCGCAATTGCCCGTGCTCACGCACCAGTTCGATCTCCACGCTGTGCGCCTGGGCATGGCGCATCACGTTGGTCAGTGCCTCCTGGAGGATACGGAACAGCCCGGTGGCCTTGGCGTCGCTCAATGCTGGCAGATTATCCGGTACTTGCACCAGGCAGGGGATCTGCGTGCGTGCTTCAAAACGCCGCGCCTGCCATTCGATGGCCGAGGCGATGCCGGCATCGAGAATCGGCGGGCGCAAGGCGGTGGCCACATCGCGCACCAGCTGGAACAGTTGGGCGATCAGGCGCTTCATGCTGGTCAGGCGCTCGTTCAGGCCCGGGTCCAGCTCGGCGAAGGCCAGCTCGCACATCGACACCTCCAGCTTGAGCACGGTCAGCATCTGCCCCAGTTCATCGTGCACTTCCCGGGCGATGCGGGCCTTTTCTTCCTCACGCACGCTCTCCAGGTGGGCCGACAGTTCGCGCAGCTGCTCCTGGGACCTGGCCAGCGCCAACTCGGCCCGCTTGCCCTGGGTGATGTCCCACACCACGCCGTCCCACACCACCTGGCCGTTGCCCAGGCGCCGGGTGCTGGCCTTGATGTCGGCCCAGCGCTGTTCACCCTGGCGGGTGAGGATGCGCCCCTGCCAGGACCAGTCCTGGTCACTGGCCAGGGCCAGGTCCTGCACTCGGTGGTAATCGGCGCGGTCCTCGGGATGTACCAGGTTGCGCAGGCCCATCTGCGGGTGCTGGATCTCGCTGGGCGAATAGCCCACCAAGGCCTCGCTGCCCTCGCTGATGTAGGGGAATTCCAGGTCGCCCTCGGCCGGGTCGCGCTCCAGGCGGAACACCAACCCCGGCACGTTGCCGGCAATGCCCTTGAGCCGCGCCTCGCTTTCGCGCAGGGCCGCAAGGGCGCGGTGGCGCTCGGTAACATCGGCGAGGTAAACCACAAGGTACTCGGAATCACGAAAGCGCAGAAAACTCAGCGACAGCTCGACCGGCAGCAGGCTCTGGTCAGCCCGGCGGCACTGCGTCTCGAACTGGCCGATACCACCCGCCCCGGTGCGCGCGCCCTTCCACAGCTCCAGCCAGCGGTCCATGGTCAGGCTGGGTTCAAAGTCGCTCAGCGGCCGCTCCAGCAGCGCGCCTTCGCCATAGCCCAGCATGCGCTCGGCGGCATGGTTGGCGTAGCGTACATGGCTGTCCCAGTTGACCCAGAGGATGCCCACCGTGCTCTGGTCGATGGCGAACTGGCTCAGGCGCAACGCTTCTTCGCGCACCTGCCGCTCCACCAGGCTTTCGCGCGTGGCCAGCAGGCTGCGCTCCAGCTGGCGCTGCTGCCGACGCTGCCACACCAGGGTGGCCAGCACGCACAACAGCAGCATGCCGAACAGCAGGGCCAGGTTCTGCCAGAACCCCGTCGACTCGCTCAGGCGTGGGTACTTTGGCTGCAGCCAACGCTGGTGCAGTTGCTCCAGCTCCTTGGCCGGCAGTGCCTGCAGGCCACGCTCGAGCACATCGGCCAGCAGCGGCCAGTCGCGCCGCGAACCGATGCGCAACAGTTGCGGCAGGCCGATATCGCCGACCACCGCCAGCTCGCCGAACTCGCTTTCGCGCGACAGGCGGCTGAGCTGGGCTTCGTCCAGCACTGCGAAACTGGCTTGGCCGCCCACCACCAGTTGCAGGGCCTCGCGCTCGTTGGGCACCCCTTGCAGGTTGAGGTTGCTGTAGTTGCCACGCAGGTAGTCCGCCAGCTGGCTGGGCATGCGCACCGCCACCCGCTGCTCGGCCTCGAGCGTTTCCAGTTCCACGGCCATGGTCCCGGTGCGCGGCCCAACCACCAGTTGCGGCACGCGCATGTAAGGGTCGCTGAACAGCCACAGACGCAAGCTGGCAGGGGTCTGGGTAAGCCCCGGGGCAAAGTCGATTTCGCCGGCCTGCAGGGCATGCTCGAGGCTGGCCTGATCGGCGAAGTTGCGCCAGGTAAGGTCCAGCCGCAGCGCCTGTGCCAGGCTGCTCACCAGTTCCACGTTGGCCCCGTACAGCTGCTGCAGGCGCCGGTCGAACTGAGCGTAGGGCGCCTGCAACACCAGGCCGACACGCAGGCTGCGGTGTGTATCCAGCCATTGCTGCTGGGCCGGTTCCAGGGCAACCGTGGGCACCGCTTCGGGTCTGGCCAATGCAATCAAGGGCAGCCAAAAGCAGCCGATAACCAACAGGCGACGCACTCGCTTCATCTACACGCTCGTCTTGGCAAGGCGGCCATGCAGCATGGCCGTCACGGGCAAATACTATTAGGCTGCCGGTATCATTCTGGCCCTGGGTTGACTCATGTCCACACTTTATCGCACGACGCTGGCAATGTGCTGCCTGGCCTCGATCCTTCCACTCGGCGCCCTGGCCGCCGATGCCGAAAAACCATCCACCACCACCGAGGCACCCGCTGCCCAAGCCCCTCGCCCGCCGCTGCTGGAGCGCAGCCAGGAGGACGCCCAGGCGCTGGAGCGGCTGGTGCCCAAGGCCGAACAGCAGACCCTGCAGGCCGGTGCCGACAGTTTCCTGGCCCTGTGGAAACCGGCCAACGACAGCGACCCGCAAGGTGCGGTCATCATCGTCCCGGGGGCTGGCGAAACGGCTGACTGGCCAAATGCGGTCGGCCCGCTGCGGCAGAAGTTCCCCGATATCGGCTGGCACAGCCTGAGCATCAGCCTGCCCGACCTGCTCGCTGACAGCCCGCAGGCGCGGGTCGAGGCCAAGCCGGCTGCCGAGCCGCAGCCAGACAACGGCGAAAGCGCCCCGGCCAAGGACATGCCGGCCGATGCCAATGCCAACGTCGCCCAGGCCACCGCAGCCGATGCCGACACCGCAGAGAGCACTGACGCCAAACAGGCCAGCGAGCAAACCGACCCGGCCGATGCCGAGCGCATTTTTGCCCGCCTGGATGCTGCGGTGGCCTTTGCCCAGCAGCACAACGCCCGCAGCATCGTGCTGATCGGCCATGGCAGCGGCGCGTATTGGGCGGCCCGCTACCTGAGCGAGAAACAGCCACCGCAGGTGCAGAAACTGGTGATGGTTGCCGCGCAGACACCGGCGCGGGTGGAGCATGACCTGGAAAGCCTGGCGCCGACCTTGAAAGTGCCGACTGCCGACATCTACTACGCCACCCGCAGCGCTGACCGCAATGCTGCCGCGCAGCGCCTGCAGGCCAGCAAGCGGCAGAAGGACAGTCAGTACCGGCAGTTGTCGCTGATTGCCATGCCGGGGAACAAGGTGGCCGAGCAGGAGCAACTGTTCCGCCGGGTGCGGGGGTGGATGAACCCGCAGGGGTAAGGTTTGCCATGATGGCCCCATCGCCGGCAAGCCAGCTCCCACAGGTACCCTACAGTGTTCAGGGTCAGTGCAATACCTGTGGGAGCTGGCTTGCCGGCGATAGGGCCATCAAAGCCCGCGCCGCTTGCGGATCATGGCATAAGCCTGATGCAGCTCCCGGGTCCGCTCGGTCGCTTCACGCACCTGCGCCTCACTGGCACCAGTGCCCGCCAGCTTGTCCGGGTGGTGCCGGCTGACCAGCCGACGATACGCCTGCTTGACCTTGTCGGCATCGGTATCCGCCTCGACCGCCAGCAAGCGCAACGCCGCCGCATAGGTCATGGCGACCCCTTCCGGACCCGCCGCCTTGCGTGGTTCGTACTCCAGCGACATGGCTTGCACCTGCCGCCGGCTCAGGCCCAGTTTCTGCCCCCAATCCAGCAGCAGTTCACGCTCCTTGTTGCCCATCTTGCCGTCGGCCCAGACCATGCGCCAACAGGCACGCAGGGTGCCCTCGGCCGCATGCGGCTGCTGGCGAATGCGCCGCAGGTGCCCACTCAGTCGGTCCTTGCCCGCCTTGCCACGGTTGAACGCGGCAATCGCGCGCAGCCGGGCCGCTTCGGCCAGGGCCAGGCGCACCATCTCCTGGCGCGCCTGCTGGATATGCTGCTCGCCCACCCGGCCATCGCACTTGGCCAGGCGCCCGAGCATCACGAACAGTAACTCGTCGTCCTGCAAGGCCGGGCGCCCGCCCAGGCGCTCACGCATGTCCTCCCAGCCCTGCAAACGCAGGCGGCGGTCCATGGCCTGGCCGAGCAACGCGCCGAGCAAGGCCCCGGGGATGCTGGCAACGGCAAAGCCGGCACCGGCACCAATCACCGTGCTTGGCCACCACATGTCAGGCGCGCTCGCCGATCAGGCGCTCGGCCTCGGCCAGGCGTTCGAGCGTACCGACATCAACCCAGTGACCCCGGTAGTGCTCGCCACTGACCTGGCCCGCAGCCATGGCCTGGCGCAGCAACGGCGCCAGCTTGAAGGCGCCAGGCTGGCAGCCTTCGAACAGCGCCGGGTGCAGCACCGAAAGGCCGCTGAAGGTCAGCGTGCCAGGGGCATCATCACCATCGACCACCCGCTCGCCCACCAGGCGGAAGTCGCCGCGGCCGTGATGGCCTGGGTTATCGACCAGCACCAAATGGGCCAGGCCTTGCAGGGGAGCCAGCAGGCGCGCGAAGTCGTAGTCGGTCCAGACATCGCCGTTCACCAACAGGAACGGCGCGTCACCCAGCAATGGCAGGGCCTTGAAGATGCCACCGCCGGTTTCCAGCGGCTCGCCTTCGGGCGAATAGCGGATGCTCAGGCCGAAACGGCTGCCGTCACCCAGGTGGTCCTCGATCT
Organism: Pseudomonas sp. UBA6753; assembly: GCF_002453565.1. Taxonomy (NCBI): domain Bacteria; kingdom Pseudomonadati; phylum Pseudomonadota; class Gammaproteobacteria; order Pseudomonadales; family Pseudomonadaceae; genus Pseudomonas; species Pseudomonas sp. UBA6753. The sequence goes on from NZ_DKHD01000033.1 coordinate 30,937, forward strand.
GCTGGCCGAGCCAGGCATGGTTGATCACCACCTCGGTGACGCCCGCCGCAGCCAGGGCCCGCAGGTGGTACTCGATCAGTGGCTGGCCGGCGACCGGGACCAGCGGCTTGGGGGTGTGCAGGGTCAGCGGGCGCATGCGCTCGCCTTTGCCCGCTGCCAAAATCATTGCCTTCATGCACGCGCTCCGGCCTGCAACTCGGCAATCAGCTTACCCAGCTCCGCCAATTCGGGCCGGCGGCTGATCACTTCTTCTATATAGGCGAAGAAGCGCGGCACGTCGCCCAGGTAACGGGGTTTGCCGTCGCGGTGGCAGATACGGGCGAAGATGCCGATCACCTTCAGGTGGCGCTGCACACCCATCAGGTCGCTGGCACGCTGGAACGCCTCGAAGTCGGCCTGCACCGGGATGCCGGCAGCCTGCGCCTTCTGCCAGTAGCCGCGCAGCCAGCTTTCGACCCGCGCCTGCGGCCAACTGAGGAAGGCGTCCTTGAACAGGCAGGTGATGTCGTAGGTGACCGGGCCGTACACGGCATCCTGGAAGTCCAGCACGCCGGGGTTGGGCGTGCTCTGCATCAGGTTGCGCGGCATGTAGTCGCGGTGCACCAGTACCTTGGGCTGGGCCAGTGCGCTGTCGATCAGTAGCTGGCTGATTCGTTGCCAGGTGGCTTTCTGGGCATCGCTGAAGACCAGGCCAAGCTCACGGCCCACGTACCATTCCGGGAACAACTCGACTTCACGGCGCAGCAGCGCATCGTCGTAGCTGGGCAGCGGCGCGTCCATCGGCAGGCGCTGGAACGCCAGCAACGCGTCGATGGCATCGGCGAACAGGCCGTCGGCGTTGTTGGCATCAATGATATCAAGGTATGTCTGGTAGCCCAGGTCACCCAGTAGCAGGAAGCCACGCTCCAGGTCCTGGGCATGGATCAGCGGCACATGCACGCCGGCGCTGGCCAGCAAGTGGTCGATGGCGACGAACGGTCGGCAGTTTTCCTGCGGAGGTGGTGCATCCATGATCACGAAGCTGTGGCCGGCGCCCTGCCAGCGAAAGTAACGACGGAAGCTGGCATCGCTGCTGGCCGCGGTCAGGCTGCCTGCGGGCACTTCGCCCCAGGCGTTTTTCCGGAAAAGATCATTGAGCTGCTCATCGAGCCAGACCGTCAGTTGTTGCAGGCGTACATCGTGTTCAGGCATTACAAGGGTCTCCGACGGCCCTAGCCGTCAAGCGGGTCATGCTTTATTATCCAGCATCTTTTTCAGACCATCGAGAGGCGTGCGGCCCCACACGCGGGCAGATGGCACGCAGGAAGCCCGGACTAATAAGATGGCATTGAAATCCCCCGCGTTTCGTAGAAAGTTTCCGTTGCTGGTAACCGGCGGTTTGCTGGCCCTGCAACCTCTGGCCACGTCTTACGTGGTGGCAGCCGAACAGTTCGACTGCCAAGTGTCCGCCTCCGGTGGTTGGGACTGCAAGCCCAAGACCCCAGCCAACAACCTGCCGCCGCGCCCGGTGCACGAGGGTGCTGCCGTCAGCACCGGCACCGAAGCCGCGAGCGAAGGCGAAACCGCGGACCGGCCGATGCTGGTCACCGAGGCCAAGGGCCGTGGCCTGAAGTCGCGTAGCGAAGACTACAGCCACCTGGACTGGGTTCCGCGTGAAAAGCTCACTGCCGCACAGCTGGCCGAAACCGGCCCGTACTGCGGTGGCGCCTACATCGAGCCAACCCGCCCGGGCATGGCCGACACCACGCCGAAGGACGAGTCGCCGACCTACATCAACGCCAAGGTATCCAAGTACCAGCAGGAGCAGCAGATCGCTACCCTCGCCGGTGACGTGGTGATGCGCCAGGGCAGCATGCAGGCCGAGGCCGACGAGGCCAACCTCTACCAGACCGAAAACCGTGGCGAGCTCAAGGGCAACGTCAAGATCCGTGACAACGGTTCGCTGGTGGTCGGTGACGAGGCACAGATCCAGCTCGACACGGGCGAAGCCCAGGTCGACAACGCCGAATACGTGATGCACAAGTCGCACATCCGCGGCAGTGCCCTGTACGCCAAGCGTGGCGAGAACGCCATCATCCGCCTCAAGGACGGTACGTACACCACCTGCGAACCGGGCAGCAACGCCTGGCAGCTGAAGGGCAACAACATCACCCTGAACCCGGCCACCGGTTTCGGTACCGCGACCAACGTTACGCTGCGGGTCAAGGATTTCCCGGTGTTCTACACACCGTACATCTACTTCCCGATCGACGACCGTCGCCAGTCCGGCTTCCTGCCGCCATCGTTCAGCAGCACCAGCGACACCGGCTTCATGCTGGTCACGCCGTACTACTTCAACCTGGCGCCGAACTACGACGCCACGTTGTACCCGCGCTACATGACCAAGCGCGGCCTGCTGATGGAAGGCGAGTTCCGCTACCTGACGCCTTCCAGCGAAGGCCAGTTCGGTGGCGCGTACCTCAACGACAAGAACGACGACCGCAAAGACCAGACTGACTACAAAGAACAGCGCTGGATGGTCAACTGGCAGCACAAGGGTGGCTTGGACGAGCGCCTGATGGCTGAAGTGGACTACACCGACATCAGCGATCCGTTCTACTTCCAGGATCTCGAGTCCGACCAGATTGGTGTTGAGTCCAAGGACCTGCTCAACCAGCAGGGCGCACTGACCTACCGTGGTGACAGCTACACCGCGCGATTGAACGTACATGCCTACGAGATGGCGACCATCTCGAAGATCACGCCGTATGATCGTCTGCCGCAGGTTACCTTCAATGGTAAGCTGCCGTACGAACCGGGTGGGCTCAATATTGCCTACGAAACCGAGGCAGTCCGCTTCGATCGTGATCTGAAAGACGACTTTGTGCTGGATGAAAACGGCAACCCTGATTTCTCCGCAGGTGCGGCGGGCCGTCGCCTGGACCAGAACGTCAGAGGTATTGCCCGTGCCAACGGCAACCGCTTCAACGTTGCGCCGTCGATCAGCCTGCCGATGGAAGCCAGTTACGGTTTCCTGACCCCCAAGCTGAAGTACGCGTACACCCACTACGATCTGGACTTGGACAGCGAGGGCAAAGCCCAAGCAATCGCGCAATCGGCTAACCCGGCGTACGGCAGCTACAACAGCTCGCTGAACCGCGACATCCCGATCTTCAGTGTCGACAGTGGGCTCTACTTTGACCGAAATACGTCATTGTTCGGCACCAACTACAAGCAGACTCTCGAACCGCGCCTGTTCTACCTCTACGTCCCATATAAGGATCAGAGGGACATCCCGCTGTTCGCCACGGGTGAAAGCCTGTTCAGCTACGATTCGCTATTCCGCGACAACCGCTTCAGCGGCATCGACCGCATCGGTGACGAGAACAAGCTGTCGCTGGGGGTAACCACCCGCTGGATCGAAGAGAACGGCTTCGAACGCCAGAACTTCAGTATCGGCCAGGCGTACTACTTCAAGGATCGTAAAGTCCAGCTGCCGGGTATCGACTACCGCGACCGCGCCGACTCGCAGTCCGACGTATCGCCATACGCGCTGCTGTACAACTACTACTTCAACCGCGACTGGCGCTTCAACTCAACCTACAACTGGGACCCGGACACCAGCAGCCCACGCTCGGGCAGCGCGATGTTCCACTACCAGCCTGAAGACAACCCGAACAAGGTGGTCAACCTCGGTTATCGCTACCGTAACGACACCATCGCCTACGACTCTGCGACCGGTACCTGGAAAGTAGGCGGCGGCGACTATGGCACCCCGGGCAGCCCTAACTACGTGAAGGACTACTACAAGATCCAGCAGCATGACTTCTCGGTCATCTGGCCGATCGTTCCGCAGTGGAGCGTCATCGCTCGCTGGCAGCATGACTACAACCGCAACCGCACCCTGGAAGCCATGGGCGGTTTCGAGTACGACAACTGCTGCTGGAAGCTGCGTCTGATCAACCGCTACTGGATCGATTACGACGACTTCAGCCAAGCACTCCCGACGAACGAGAAAGGCGATCACGGCATCTTCCTTCAGATCGTCCTGAAAGGCCTCGGTGGTGTAGTCGGCAACAAGGTCGAGTCTTTCCTCGACCAAGGCATTCAAGGTTATCGTGAACGTGAAGACCAAGCTTATTGATCGACTGCGCCCGGCGTTGCTGGGCGTTGCATTGCTGAGTGGCGCGGTGCATGCCGCGGTACAACCTCTTGATCGCGTGGTGGCCATCGTCGACAACGACGTGGTTATGCAAAGCCAGCTGGAGCAGCGTGTCCGCGAGGTCCAGCAAACCATCGCCAAGCGCGGCGGCGGCATGCCGCCTGCCGGTGCTCTGGACCAGCAGGTACTGGAACGCCTGATCGTCGAGAACCTGCAACTGCAGATCGGCGAACGCTCCGGCATCCGCATCACCGACGAAGAACTGAACCAGGCCATGGGCACCATTGCCCAGCGCAACGGCATGTCGCTGGAGCAGTTCCGCGCCGCCCTGGCCCGTGACGGCATGTCGTTCGACGACGCCCGCGAGCAGGTCAAGCGCGAGATGATCATCAGCCGCGTGCGCCAGCGCCGCGTGGCCGAGCGTATCCAGGTGTCCGAGCAGGAAGTGAAGAACTTCCTCAACTCCGACCTTGGCAAGATGCAGATGTCGGAAGAGTACCGCCTGGCCAACATCCTGATCCCGACCCCGGAAGCGGCCAACTCGGAAGCCATCCAGGCCGCCGCGCGCCAGGTTGGCGATGTGTACCAGCAGCTCAAGCAGGGCGCGGACTTCGGCCAGATGGCCATTGCCCGCTCCGCCAGCGAAAACGCCCTGGAAGGCGGCGAGATGGGCTGGCGTAAAGCCGGCCAGCTGCCACCAGACTTCGCCAAGATGCTCAGCAGCATGCCGGTTGGCGAAATTACCCAGCCTATCCGCATCCCCAACGGCTTCATCATCCTCAAACTCGAGGAGAAGCGTGGTGGCAGCGAGAACGTGCTGCGTGACGAAGTGCACGTTCGCCACATCCTGATCAAGCCTAGCGAGATCCGCAGCGAGGCGGCCACCGAGCAACTGGCCGAACGCCTGTACGAGCGCATCAAGAACGGCGAAGACTTCGGCGAGCTGGCCAAGAGCTTCTCGGAAGACCCGGGTTCGGCGCTTAACGGCGGCGACCTCAACTGGGTCGACCCGAACAGCCTGGTACCGGAGTTCCGCGAGCAGATGGCCAACGCCGCCCAAGGCGAAGTCACCCGCCCGTTCAAGACTCAGTACGGCTGGCATGTCCTGGAAGTGCTGGGCCGTCGCGCCACCGACAGCACCGAGCAGGCTCGTGAGCAGCAGGCCATGAACGTACTGCGCAACCGCAAGTACGACGAAGAGCTGCAGACCTGGCTGCGCCAGATCCGCGACGAGGCCTACGTTGAAATCAAGCTGCCTGGCGCTGACCAGGCCGCCCAGTGAAGCCCCTGCGCTTCGCCGTCACCCCCGGCGAGCCGGCCGGCATAGGCCCCGACCTGTGCCTGCTGCTCGCCGCAGACGCCCAGCCGCACCCCCTGATCGCCATCACCAGCCGTGACCTGCTCGCCGAGCGGGCCACGCAGCTGGGGCTGGCCGTCAACCTGCTGCCGGTAGCCCCGGGCCTATGGCCCGAGCAGCCGGCGCCAGCGGGTAGCCTGTACGTCTGGGATACCCCCCTGGCGGCCCCGGTAGTGCCGGGCCAGCTCGACAAGGCCAATGCCGCGTTCGTGCTGGAAACCCTGACCCGTGCCGGGCAAGGCTGCCTGGACGGGCACTTCGCCGGGATGATCACCGCCCCTGTACACAAGGGCGTGATCAACGAAAGCGGTATCGCCTTCTCCGGGCATACCGAATTCCTTGCCGAGCTGACCCACACCGCGCAAGTGGTGATGATGCTGGCCACCCGTGGCCTGCGCGTGGCCCTGGTGACCACACACCTGCCGCTGCGCGACATCGCCGACGCCATCACTGCCGAGCGCGTCGAGCGTGTAACCCGTATCCTGCATGCCGACATGCGCGACAAGTTCGGCATTGCCAACCCGCGCATCCTGGTGTGCGGCCTCAACCCGCACGCGGGCGAGGGCGGCCACCTGGGCCGCGAGGAAATCGACATCATCGAGCCGACCCTGGCCCGCCTGCGCACCGAAGGCATGGACCTGCGCGGGCCGCTGCCGGCCGATACCCTGTTTACCCCCAAATATCTGGAGCACTGCGATGCGGTGCTGGCGATGTACCACGACCAGGGCTTGCCTGTACTCAAGTACAAAGGCTTCGGCGCTGCAGTCAACGTGACCCTGGGCCTGCCGATCATCCGCACGTCGGTCGACCACGGCACCGCCCTGGACCTGGCCGGTACCGGCAAGGTCGACACCGGCAGCCTGCGCGTCGCGCTGGAAACCGCCTACCAGATGGCCGAGAACCGACCATGAACGAGCAATACCAACACCGGGCGCGCAAGCGCTTCGGCCAGAACTTCCTGCACGACGCCGGCATCATCGACCGCATCCTGCGTGCCATCAACGCCAAGGCCGGCGAACATCTGCTGGAAATCGGCCCCGGCCAGGGCGCCCTGACCGAAGGCCTGCTGGGCAGCGGGGCACAGCTGGACGTGGTGGAACTGGACAAGGACCTGGTGCCGATCCTGCAGCACAAGTTCGCCGGTCGCAGCAATTTCCGCCTGCACCAGGGCGACGCCCTGAAGTTCGACTTCAACCAGCTGGGCGTGCCACCGCGCAGCCTCAAGGTGGTGGGCAACCTGCCCTACAACATCTCCACCCCACTGATCTTCCACCTGCTCAGCCATGCCGGGCTGATCCGCGACATGCACTTCATGCTGCAGAAGGAAGTGGTCGAGCGCATGGCCGCCGGCCCTGGCGGTGGTGACTGGGGGCGTTTGTCGATCATGGTGCAGTACCACTGCCGGGTCGAGCACCTGTTCAACGTTGGCCCTGGCGCCTTCAACCCGCCGCCGAAAGTGGACTCGGCCATCGTCCGCCTGGTGCCGCACGAAGTGCTGCCGTACCCGGCCAAGGACGCAAAGCTGCTGGAGCAGGTGGTACGCGAAGCCTTCAACCAGCGCCGCAAGACCCTGCGCAACACCATGAAAGGCCTGCTCGACAGCGCCGCCATCGAAGCTGCCGGCGTGGACGGCAGCCTGCGCCCTGAACAGCTGGATCTGGCCGCCTTCGTGCGCCTGGCTGACCAGTTGGCCGATCAGCCCAAAGTCTGACTCAACCTGATCCGGCCTCTTCGCGGGCACGCCCGCTCCCACAGGTAGATCACCTCCTTCAAATAGGGTGAGATCCTGTGGGAGCGGGCGTGCCCGCGAAGAGGCCGGGACAGACAACACAAATCCCCAAGCCCCTCACCGCTGGCCCTCCCCCCTCCCAATGGCCTAGACTGCATTATTGCGTCAGTTCGCCCAAGGCCCTTGCATGTCCGACCCCCGCTATCAGATCGACGTCAGCGTCGTGACCCGCTACCTCAAAGAACAATCCGACCCCGAAAACAGTCGTTTCGCTTTCGCCTACACCATCACCGTGCAGAACAATGGCTCGCTCAAGGCCAAGCTGCTGTCGCGCCACTGGCTGATCACCAACGGTGACGGCGAAGTCGAGGAGGTGCGTGGAGCCGGCGTGGTCGGCCAGCAGCCCAACATCGACCCGGGCCAGAGCCATACCTACAGCAGCGGAGCGGTCATCAGCACCCGCGTGGGCACCATGCAGGGCAGCTACCAGATGTTCGCCGAAGACGGCAAACGCTTCGATGCCGAGATCGCCCCCTTCCGCCTGGCGGTCCCCGGGGCGCTGCACTGATGGCTACCTACGCCGTCGGTGACCTGCAGGGCTGCCTGCAGCCACTCAAGTGCCTGCTCGAAAGGGTCAACTTCAACCCCGCCGTCGACCGCCTGTGGCTGGTCGGTGACATGGTCAACCGCGGCCCCGAGTCACTGGAAACCCTGCGCTTCCTTTATTCGATCCGCCAGTCGCTGGTGTGCGTGCTGGGCAACCATGACCTGCACCTGCTGGCCGCCTGGCACAACGTCGAACGCCTGAAGAAAAGCGACACCCTGCGCGAGATCATCGAAGCGCCGGACGCCGACCAGCTGTTCGACTGGCTGCGCCAGCAAAAGCTGCTGCATTACGACGAACCCCGTGGCATCGCCCTGGTTCACGCCGGCATTCCACCGCAATGGACCTTGGGCAAAGCCCTGGAGCTGGCCGCCGAGGTCGAGGAAGTGCTGCGTGACGACGAGCGCCTGAAACTGTACCTGGACGGCATGTACGGCAACGAGCCGAACAAGTGGAGCAAGAACCTCAGCGGCATCGAACGCCTGCGGGTCATCACCAACTGCCTCACGCGCATGCGCTTCTGCACCGCCGAGGGCAAACTCGACCTCAAGAGCAAGGAAGGCCTGGATACCACCCCCAAGGGCTACAAGCCCTGGTACGCACACAAAGGCCGCCGCTCACGCCACGTGAAGATCATCTTCGGCCACTGGGCCGCCCTGCAGGGGCAGGTCGACGAGCCCGGCATCATCGCCCTGGACACCGGTTGCGTGTGGGGCGGTGCCATGACCCTGTACAACGTCGACAGCGGCGAATACCACCGCTGTGACTGCAGCGACGACGGCAACTTACGCCTCCCCACCCAAACGCCTACACTGAACGATCAATCCTGAAGGAAGCCGTACCCATGAGCGAATTCAAGCGCATCCCTCCCGAACAGGCCCTGGCCCTGCGCGCGCAAGGTGCGGTAGTCGTCGACATTCGCGACCCGCAGGCCTTTGCCGCCGGCCACATCACCGGTGCCAAGCATCTGGATAACCATTCGGTCGCCGAGTTCATCCGCAATGCTGACCTCGATGCCCCAACCCTGGTGGTGTGCTACCACGGCAATTCCAGCCAGAGCGCCGCGGCCTATCTGGTGAACCAGGGCTTCTCGGACGTATACAGCGTGGACGGCGGCTTTGAGCTGTGGCGCGCCACCTACCCGGCCGAAACCGCCCAGGGCACTACCGAATAATTTTTTCATTTTTACTGCAGCCCGCGCCCCATGCGGGCTTGCGGCTTATCTGACGAACGGTCGTTCGCAACTTCTCCGCCCCTCGCCCTTGACCTTGCGGATAACCAACTATTCTTAAGCGCAGGCCATCCAGAAAAAGGGGAGAGCCGGTACACCGGCGTGCGGGTCATCGGTAGCGTTACAGGGTGTTCTGGGGGGTATACAGCAATCGGCAACCCCGGTTGCATGCCAGCATCAGCTGACTGATCCGGCGTCGTCTCCACGTATCGAGCGAGGTGACGTCATGAGTATTTTTAGCCACTTCCAACAACGTTTCGAGTCTACGCGCCAGGAAGAACTCTCGCTGCAGGAGTACCTCGAGCTGTGCAAAGAGGATCGCAGTGCCTACGCATCGGCGGCCGAACGGCTGTTGCTGGCCATCGGTGAGCCGGAGCTGATCGACACCTCCACCAACTCCAGACTGTCGCGAATCTTCTCCAACAAGGTTATCCGCCGCTATCCGGCCTTTGCCGACTTCCATGGCATGGAAGAGTGCATCGACCAGATCGTGTCCTACTTCCGCCACGCCGCCCAAGGCCTGGAGGAAAAGAAACAGATCCTCTATCTGCTGGGCCCGGTGGGCGGCGGTAAGTCGTCGCTGGCCGAAAAACTCAAGCAGCTGATGGAAAAGGTGCCGTTCTACGCCATCAAGGGCTCGCCGGTATTCGAGTCGCCCTTGGGCCTGTTCAACGCCACCGAAGACGGGGCCATTCTCGAGGAAGAGTTCGGCATCCCGCGGCGCTACCTGAACACCATCATGTCGCCCTGGGCCACCAAGCGCCTGCAGGAGTTCGGCGGCGACATCAGCAAGTTCAAGGTGGTGAAGCTGTACCCGTCGATCCTCAACCAGATCGCCATCGCCAAGACCGAACCCGGTGACGAAAACAACCAGGACATTTCGGCGCTGGTCGGCAAGGTGGATATCCGCAAGCTCGAGGAATTCCCGCAGAACGACGCCGACGCCTATGCCTATTCGGGCGCGCTGTGCCGGGCCAACCAGGGCCTGATGGAATTCGTCGAGATGTTCAAGGCCCCGATCAAGGTCCTGCACCCGTTGCTCACCGCCACCCAGGAAGGCAACTACAACAGTACCGAAGGCCTCGGCGCCATCCCCTACTCCGGGATTCTGCTGGCCCACTCCAACGAATCGGAGTGGCACACCTTCCGTAACAACAAGAACAACGAGGCGTTCATCGACCGGATCTACATCGTCAAGGTGCCGTACTGCCTGCGCGTCAGCGACGAAATCAAGATCTACGACAAGCTGCTGATCAACAGTTCGCTGGCCAAGGCCCACTGCGCGCCAGACACGCTGAAGATGCTCGCCCAGTTCACCGTACTATCGCGCCTGAAAGAGCCGGAAAACTCCAACATCTATTCGAAGATGCGGGTGTACGATGGGGAAAACCTCAAGGACACCGATCCGAAGGCCAAGTCGATCCAGGAGTACCGCGATGCCGCCGGCGTCGACGAAGGCATGAACGGCCTGTCGACCCGCTTCGCCTTCAAGATCCTGTCCAAGGTGTTCAACTTCGACCCGCATGAAGTGGCCGCCAACCCGGTGCACCTGCTGTATGTGCTGGAGCAGCAGATCGAGCAGGAACAGTTCCCGGCCGAGGTGCGCGAACGCTACCTGCGCTACCTGAAGGAGTACCTGGCCCCGCGCTACATCGAGTTCATCGGCAAGGAAATCCAGACCGCCTATCTGGAGTCCTACAGCGAATACGGCCAGAACATCTTCGACCGCTACGTGCTGTACGCAGACTTCTGGATCCAGGACCAGGAATACCGCGACCCGGAAACCGGCGAAATCCTCAACCGTATCGCCCTCAACGAAGAACTGGAGAAGATCGAGAAGCCGGCAGGCATCAGCAACCCGAAAGATTTCCGCAACGAAATCGTCAACTTCGTGCTGCGTGCCCGTGCCAACAACAACGGCAAGAACCCGAGCTGGCTGAGCTACGAAAAGCTGCGGGTGGTGATCGAGAAGAAAATGTTCTCCAACACCGAAGACCTGCTGCCGGTCATCAGCTTCAACGCCAAGGCAAGCAAGGAGGATCAACAGAAACACAACGACTTCGTCACGCGTATGGTGGAGCGTGGCTACACCGACAAACAGGTTCGTCTGCTGTCGGAATGGTACCTGCGGGTCAGGAAATCGCAATAAAGCGACAAGCTACCCACCGCGCGCCCAGGGCTGCTATGCCAGCCCTGGGCGGCGGCAGCTGCTTTGCTGCCTTTATGTGCAGCAGCTCGTAGCTTGAAGCGTGCAGCTGTTCCCAGCTACCGGAGGGACCATGAGCTACGTTATAGATCGACGCCTGAACGGCAAGAACAAGAGCACGGTGAACCGCCAGCGCTTCCTGCGGCGGTACCGCGAACACATCAAGAAAGCCGTCGAAGAGGCGGTGAGCCGCCGTTCCATCATGGACATGGAACATGGCGAGCAGATCAGCATTCCGGGGCGCGACATCGACGAACCGGTGCTGCACCATGGTCGCGGGGGCAAGCAGACCATCGTGCATCCAGGCAACAAGGAATTCACTGCCGGTGAACACATCCCAAGGCCCCAAGGCGGCGGCGGTGGCAGCGGCCGCGGCAAGGCCGGCAACTCCGGCGAGGGCATGGACGACTTCGTCTTCCAGATTACCCAGGAAGAATTCCTCGAGTTCATGTTCGAGGACCTCGAACTACCCAACCTGGTCAAACGTCACCTGACCGGGGCCGACACTTTCAAGACCGTGCGCGCCGGTATCGCCAACGAAGGCAACCCGTCACGCATCAACATCGTGCGCACCCTGCGTTCGGCCCATGCCCGACGTATCGCCCTGACCGGCAGCAGCCGCGCACTGCTGCGCGAAGCACAGAAGGAACTCGCCCGCCTGAAGGTCGAGGAGCCAGACAACTTCACCGATATCCAGGAAGTCGAACACGAAATCGAACGCCTGAAGGCACGCATCAACCGCCTGCCCTTCCTCGACACCTTCGACCTCAAGTACAACCTGCTGGTCAAGCAGCCCAACCCCAGCTCCAAGGCAGTGATGTTCTGCCTGATGGATGTGTCCGGCTCAATGACCCAGGCCACCAAGGACATCGCCAAGCGCTTCTTCATCCTGCTGTACCTGTTCCTCAAGCGTAATTACGACCGCATCGAAGTGGTGTTCATCCGCCACCACACCAGCGCCCGTGAAGTCGACGAGGAAGAATTCTTCTATTCGCGGGAAACCGGCGGCACCATCGTTTCCAGCGCCCTCAAACTGATGCAGGAGGTCATGGCCGAACGCTACCCGGCCAGCGACTGGAACATCTACGCCGCCCAGGCTTCCGACGGCGACAACTGGAACGACGACTCGCCGATCTGCCGCGACATCCTGGCCAAGCAGATCATGCCGCATGTGCAGTACTACACTTACGTTGAAATCACCCCGCGTGAACACCAGGCGCTGTGGTACGAATACGAGCGCATCGGCGAAGCCTTCCCCGACACGTTCGCCCAGCAGCAGTTGGTATCGGCCGGCGATATCTACCCGGTCTTCCGTGAACTCTTCCAGCGCAGGTTAGCCACATGACCGCCAGAGCACAGAGACGCCAACCTATTTCCACCGGGTCCGAGTGGACGTTCGAACTGATCCAGACCTACGACCGGGAAATCAGCCGCCTGGCCGAGCGTTACGCCCTGGACACCTACCCCAACCAGATCGAGGTGATTACCGCCGAGCAGATGATGGACGCCTACGCCTCGGTCGGCATGCCGCTGGGTTATCACCACTGGTCCTACGGCAAGCAGTTCCTCAGCACGGAGAAGTCCTACAGCCGTGGCCAGATGGGCCTGGCCTATGAGATCGTGATCAACTCCGACCCGTGCATCGCCTATCTGATGGAAGAAAACACCATGTGCATGCAGGCACTGGTGATCGCCCATGCCTGCTACGGCCATAACAGTTTCTTCAAGGGCAACTACCTATTTCGCACCTGGACCGACGCCAGTTCGATCATCGACTACCTGGTGTTCGCCAAGCAGTACATCGCCCAGTGTGAAGAGCGCCATGGCATCGATGCCGTAGAAGACCTGATCGACTCCTGCCACGCCCTGATGAACTACGGCGTCGACCGTTACAAGCGGCCTTATCCGATTTCCGCCGAAGAGGAGCGGCGGCGGCAGAAGGAGCGCGAGGAGCACCTGCAGCGGCAGATCAATGACCTTTGGAGGACCATTCCGAAGAGTGCCGACAAGGGTAACGAGCGCGATGATGCGCGCTTCCCCGCCGAACCACAGGAAAACATCCTGTATTTCATCGAGAAGAACGCCCCACTGCTGGAGCCCTGGCAACGTGAAGTGGTGCGCATCGTGCGCAAGATCGCCCAATATTTCTACCCGCAGCGCCAGACCCAGGTGATGAACGAAGGCTGGGCGACGTTCTGGCACTACACGCTGATGAACGACCTGTACGACGAGGGGCTGATCACCGAAGGCTTCATGATGGAGTTCCTGCAGTCGCACACCAGCGTGGTGTTCCAGCCCGGCTTCGACAGCCCCTACTACAACGGCATCAACCCTTACGCACTGGGTTTTGCGATGTACACCGACATCCGCCGCATGTGCGAAAACCCGACTGAAGAAGATCGCCGCTGGTTCCCCGACATTGCCGGCAGTGACTGGCTTTCTACCATCAAGTTCGCCATGAGCAGCTTCAAGGACGAGAGCTTCATCCTGCAGTACCTGTCGCCGAAGGTCATGCGCGATCTGAAGCTGTTCAGCATCCTCGATGACGACCAGCGCGACGACCTGTATGTACCTGCCATCCATGACGAGGCCGGCTACCGGACCATTCGCGAACTACTGGCGGCGCAGTACAACCTGGGCAACCGCGAACCGAACGTGCAGATCTGGAGCGTCGACCGCCGCGGCGACCGCTCGCTGACCTTGCGTCACCAGCAACACAACCGCAAACCGCTGGGCGACTCTACTGATGAAGTGCTCAAGCACCTGCACCGCCTGTGGGGCTTCGACATCCACCTGGAGACCGTCCAGGGCGAGCAGGTGATGAAAACCCACCACATGCCACCACGCGGCGAGCACGGCGAAAGTGCCGACTACGGCCGCATGGACCTGGCCGTCATCCACCACCTCTAGTGCCACGCCATGAGTGCCGACAGGGTATCCTGTCGGCAGTTATGGAGAGCTGCACATGCACATCTACAAAGTTGGCGGCGCCGTGCGCGACCGCCTGCTCGGCCGCCCTGTCAGCGATATCGACTGGCTGGTGGTCGGCGCCACGGTCGAGGAAATGCACGCCAAGGGCTTTCGCCCGGTCGGCGCTGATTTCCCGGTGTTCCTGCACCCGAAAACCGGCGAGGAATATGCCCTGGCGCGCACCGAGCGAAAGAGCGGGCGCGGCTACGGCGGCTTCACCTTCCACGCCAGCCCCGATGTGACCCTGGAAGAAGACCTGATCCGCCGTGACCTGACCATCAATGCGATGGCTGAGGACGAGACGGGTACGGTGTACGACCCCTACCATGGCCAGAACGATCTCGATCAGCGCCTTTTACGTCATGTTTCTCCGGCATTCGCCGAAGATCCATTGCGCGTGCTGCGTGTTGCGCGCTTTGCTGCTCGTTATGCGCCGCTGGGTTTTCGGGTTGCCGATGAGACGCTTGAGCTGATGCGCCAGATCAGCGCCTCGGGCGAACTGCAGGCGCTGACCGCCGAGCGCAGTTGGAAGGAAATCGAGCGGGCGCTGATGGAGGCACAGCCGCAGGTGTTCTTCCAGGTGCTGCATGCTTGTGGGGCCCTGCAGGAGCTGCTGCCAGAGCTTGGTGACGCCCCCCAGGCCCTGGCGGCGCTGGAACAGGCGGCGATGCACGAACAGCCCCTGCATGTACGCTGGGCCTGCCTGCTGCAGTCGCTGACACCGGCCGCGATCAAAGCCATCAACCAGCGCCTGAAGGCGCCGCGGGAGTGTCAGGAGCTGGCGCTGCTGACGGGTGAGTGCCTGAAGCTGGGCAACCAGGCGCAGGAGCTGTCTGCCACGGCACTGCTGGAGCTGTTGCAGAAGTTCGATGTGTACCGGCGGCCACAGCGGTTCGAAGACTTCCTGATCGCTTGCGAGATGACAGCGCTGGGCGAGGGCAAAGCGGGTTATCCACAGGCAGACTACCTGCGAGGAGCAGCGGCGGCGACGCGGGCGGTGGATGTGAAACAGTTGGTGCAGGCAGGGCTGACTGGCCAGGCCTTGGGTGAAGCGCTCAAAGGTGAGCGGCTGAAAGCGCTCGAGGCTTACAAGCTCGGTTGAACATACCGGCCCTTTCGCGGGCTCGCCCGCTCCCACAGGAACCGCGCATTTTCTGAGCCTTGCACCTAACCTGTGGGAGCGGGCAAGCCCGCGAAGGGCCGCAAAGCGGCCCCAATTTTCTTGACTGACCGGCATTAAGGCTCGCCCGCCCCCACGGCGATCACATGATGCCAAGTGTTGCGCGATCCCTGTGGGAGCGGCTTTAGCCGCGAAAGGGCCGGTACAGGCTTACGCGGGAGTCAATTGCAACCCACGCCACTCAAAGGCAACCGGGGCCAACACCTGATCAATCCGCGCCTCCTGCCACAACTGCGCCATTGTCTTGCCTACCCCCGGATGCACCAGCTCCGGCGCCAGCAGCGACAGCGGCCACAACACAAAGGCGTTCTTCAGGATCTCGGCCCGAGGCAATACCAGCCCGTCGAACGTGCCGTGCAGGCCGTCATACATCAGCACGTCGATATCCAGCGGCAGGCCCTTGCGGTCCGGCGCATAGCGGCCATTGTCGGCCTCGATGAACTTCAACCGGCGGTCCAGTTCGATCAACGGCAACGCAGTCTGCCCGGTCACCACGAAGTTTATGAACGGCCCGCTCTTGATCCCCACTGCCTGGCTTTCGAACGCCGGCGAACAGCGCATGTCGGTCAGGATGCCCGCCAACGCATCGAGCCCGGCGCACAAGTGCGCCTCGCGGTCGATGTTGCTGCCAAGGCCCAGGTAAACCGTGCTCAGAGACATCCGCGCTCGATCTCCACGCCAACACCACCACGGGCCGCCGGCACCGCACCCGGCTTGGTCAGTTTCAACCGCACCCACGGGATATGGAACTCTTCCATCAACGTCGCCACCAGGCGCTCGGCGAAGGTTTCCACCAACTCGAAACGGGCCTGTTCGGCAAACGCCTGGATGCGCGCCGACACACTGGCATAGTCCAGCGCCAGGTTCAGGTCGTCACCGGCCGCAGCCGGGCGGTTGTCCCAGGCAAAGCTCAGGTCCAGGCGCAAGCACTGGCGAATATCCCGCTCCCAGTCATAGGCACCGATGACGGTATCGACTTCCAGGCCTTCGATGAACACTCTGTCCAAGCACTTCTCTCCACAGCACGACAAGGGCGACTGGCGCCGTTAGAATCAGGGCGTCCTCGCCCGGAATAGTTAGCATGTTTTGGTTACTGGCGTTGCTCGCCTACCTGCTCGGCTCGCTGTCCTTCGCCATCGTCCTCAGCCGCCTTACGGGCAGCCCGGACCCGCGTTCCAGCGGTTCAGGCAATGCCGGCGCCACCAACATGCTACGCCTGGCAGGCCGCAAACTGGCGATCCTGACCCTGCTTGGCGACCTGTGCAAGGGCCTGTTGCCGGTATTGCTCGCCCGCGGTGCCGGGCTGGACCTGCACGCGCAGGCCTGGGTTGGCGTGTGCGCAGTGCTGGGCCACCTGTTCCCGCTGTACTTCCGCTTCCAGGGCGGCAAGGGCGTGGCAACCGCCGCCGGCATGCTCATGGCCCTGTACTTCCCGGCCGCGCTGCTGGCCATCGGTGCCTGGTTGCTGACCTTCTACCTCACTCGCACCAGCTCGCTGGCGGCGCTGATAGCCACACCGCTGACCTTGCCATTGCTGGCCTGGCGCGAGCCAGAGGCCCTGCTGCCGATCACCGTGCTGACAGCGATGATCGTATGGCGCCACCGCAGCAACCTGCGCGACCTGTTCGCAGGCCGCGAACGGCACTTCTAACGCTTAAACCGGCGGCAACTGCTCCATCGGCCAGCGTGCCTGCACGCTGATTGCCAGGTCCTGCTTTTGCCCTGCCAACAACCGCTGACAGCCGGCATAGGCGATCATCGCGCCGTTGTCGGTACAGAACTGCGGGCGCGCGTAGTACACGTTGCCCTTGATGCTGCCGAGCATGTCCTCGAGGGACGCACGCAAGGCCTTGTTGGCGCTGACGCCACCAGCAATGACCAGACGCTTGAGGCCAGTCTGCTTCAACGCCCGCTTGCACTTGATGGTCAAAGTCTCCACCACCGCCTGCTGGAATGCCAGGGACAGGTCGCAACGGGTTTGCTCACTGTCGTCGCCGGCATCGCGGCACTGCTGCCAGGTGTTCAGGGCAAAGGTTTTCAGGCCGCTGAAGCTGAACTCCAGGCCCGGGCGGTCGGTCATCGGCCGCGGGAACACGAAGCGGCCAGGCACGCCGCGCTCGGCCAGGCGAGCGATTTCCGGGCCACCGGGGTAGTTCAGGCCGATCAGCTTGGCGGTCTTGTCGAACGCTTCGCCAGCGGCGTCATCCAGGCTCTCGCCCAGCAGCTCGTACTGGCCGATGCCATCGACCCGCACCAACTGCGTGTGGCCACCGGAAACCAACAAAGCGACGAACGGAAACTCCGGCGGGTTTTCTTCCAGCATGGGTGCCAGCAGGTGGCCTTCCATGTGGTGTACGCCAATCGCCGGGATGTCCCAGGCAAAGGCCAGCGCCTGGGCGCAGGAGGCCCCCACCAGCAGGGCACCGACCAGGCCAGGGCCCGCGGTGTAGGCGATGGCGTCGATCTCGGTGGCGACGCAGCCGGCCTCATCCAGCACCTGGCGGATGAGTGGCAGCATGCGCTTGACGTGGTCACGCGAGGCAAGCTCTGGCACCACACCGCCGAACACGCGGTGCAGGTCGATCTGGCTGAACAGCGCGTCGGCCAACAAACCGCGTTCGCTGTCGTATAATGCGACGCCAGTTTCGTCGCAGGATGTTTCCAATCCCAGTACTAGCATGGGTTCGTCCCTTGTGGGGGCTGAATTCGAAGCCGCGCATGATAGTCCCCGTGTCGGATGCCGACCAGCGGTTTTCGATCAGAGGCTTTGCATTCCGGCTTGCTAAGGGTTAACATCCGCAACCCTTGAAAACCGACGTTCTCCAGCACACCTTTGTTTTGCCAGGAGCACGTCTACCCCGGTAATGAATTAAGGTAGCCCTGGATGCCAGCCGTCAAAGTTAAAGAGAACGAACCCTTCGACGTAGCTCTGCGTCGTTTCAAGCGCTCCTGCGAAAAAGCCGGTGTACTGGCTGAAGTTCGTAGCCGCGAGTTTTACGAGAAGCCGACCGCCGAGCGTAAGCGCAAAGCAGCTGCTGCTGTTAAGCGTCACGCCAAGAAAGTTCAGCGCGAACAGCGCCGCGCCGTTCGTCTGTACTAATACAGACGTTCTACGCAAAGCTTCTGCCCTGCCCGGCTAACCGCCGGGCGATGGCAGTGGTCGCTTCAAACTTGAGCAGCTAGCTCAAGGCCCTGCACAAGCTTCATGCGAACTGCACATGGGCAACCTGCCTGAAACGTCAGAGCTGGTCCTCCTTGTTGTATGACCAGACGTGCACGTCCGACTGACGGGCCCTCAGGGGCCGGCGACGAGCACACATTCCCTCGCACTTTCCCAAGCGGCACTCGCCCCATTCGGCGCGTGAGCGATTAGACTTGCCAGCTGCCAGATGACGAGACTGCCATGGCCGGGCTGATTCCCCAGAGTTTCATCGACGACCTTATCAACCGCCTCGACATCGTCGACGTGGTGAGTTCGCGCGTCCAGCTGAAAAAAACCGGCAAGAACTACTCCGCCTGCTGCCCGTTCCACAAGGAAAAGACCCCTTCCTTCACGGTCAGCCCCGACAAGCAGTTCTACTACTGCTTCGGCTGCGGTGCCGGCGGCAACGCCCTGGGCTTCGTCATGGACCACGACAACCTGGACTTCCCCCAGGCCGTCGAGGAGCTGGCCCGCGCCGCCGGCATGGAAGTGCCCCGCGAGCAAGGCCGCCGCGACCACAAGCCGCGCCAGCCAACCGATTCGCCGCTGTATCCGCTGCTGGACGCCGCCTCCGAGTTCTACCGCCAGGCCCTGCGCAGCCACCCGACCCGCAAGGCGGCGGTGGATTACCTCAAGGGCCGTGGCCTGTCCGGGGAAATCGCCCGCGACTTCGGCCTGGGCTTCGCCCCGCCAGGCTGGGACAACCTGCTCAAGCACCTGGGTGCCGACACTCTGCAGCAGAAGGTGATGATCGATGCCGGCCTGCTGATCGAGAACGCCGAAAGCGGCAAGCGCTACGACCGCTTCCGCGACCGGGTGATGTTCCCGATCCGCGACAGCCGCGGACGCATCATCGCCTTCGGTGGCCGGGTGCTCGGCGACGACAAACCCAAGTACCTGAACTCCCCGGAAACCCCGGTGTTCCACAAGGGCCAGGAACTCTACGGCCTGTACGAGGCACGCAAGCACAACCGCAACCTCGACGAAATCATCGTTGTCGAGGGCTACATGGACGTGATTGCCCTGGCCCAGCAGGGCCTGCGCAACGCCGTGGCCACCCTCGGCACCGCCACCAGCGAAGAGCACCTCAAGCGCCTGTTCCGCGTGGTACCCAGCGTGCTGTTCTGTTTCGACGGTGACCAGGCCGGGCGCAAGGCCGCCTGGCGCGCCCTGGAGTCGACCCTGTCGAACCTGCAGGACGGCCGCCGCGCGCGCTTCCTGTTCCTGCCCGAAGGCGAAGACCCGGACAGCCTGGTGCGCGCCGAAGGTACCGATGCCTTCATGGCCCGCATCAACCAGCACGCCCAACCGCTGGCCGATTACTTCTTCGAGCAACTAGGCGTCGAAGCCGACCCGCGCTCGCTGGAAGGCAAGGCGCATATGGCGACCCTGGCCGCACCGCTGATCGAAAAGATCCCCGGCGCCAACCTGCGCCAGCTGATGCGCAACCGCCTGAAGGAAATCACCGGCCTCGACCCGCAGCAGGTCGAGCAACTGGCGCAACACGCCCCGGCCGCCAGCAGCGTGCCGGACTACGACCCTGGCTACGACTACGACGCCATGGCCAGCTACACCGCCGACTACGGCGACATGCCGCAGCACGACTTCGCCCCCGTTCATCAGGAACAGGAGTGGAAGCCGAACAAGGGCGCTGGCAAGAAGCAGTGGAGCGACAAACCCTGGGACAAGAACCGCAAGGGTGGCAAGCCATGGCAGCAACGTGACGAAGCGCCACCACGCGTACCGGCCCCGGTCGAGCCGCCCACCCTGGCCGCCCTGCGCACCCTGCTGCACCACCCGCTGCTGGCCGGCAAGGTGGAGGATGCCAGCCACTTCGCCGACGAAGAACACCTGTACAGCCAGCTTCTGGTGGCACTGATCGAAGCCGCGCAGAAAAATCCTGGGCTAAGCTCAATGCAGTTGATCGCACGTTGGCACGGCACCGAGCAGGGGCGCCTGCTACGGGCCCTGGCGGAAAAGGAATGGCTGATCGTGGCCGACAACCTTGAACAACAGTTTTTCGACACTATAACTAGCTTGTCCGCCCGCCAACGCGAGCGCAGCCTGGAACAACTGCTCAGGAAATCACGTCAAAGCGAATTGACCAGCGAGGAAAAAACCCAGCTCCTCGCCCTGCTGAGCCGGAATGTTCCCGCACAAACGCCGACCTCATCTGGCGCGTGAGGCCCATGCTCGGGTATAATCCTCGGCTTGTTTTTTGCCCGCCAAGACCTTCAGTGGATAGGGTGTTATGTCCGGAAAAGCGCAACAGCAGTCTCGTATCAAAGAGTTGATCACCCGCGGTCGTGAGCAGGGCTACCTGACTTACGCGGAGGTCAACGACCACCTGCCTGAGGATATTTCAGATCCGGAACAGGTGGAAGACATCATCCGCATGATCAACGACATGGGGATCAACGTATTCGAGAGTGCTCCGGATGCGGATGCCCTTCTGTTGGCGGAAGCCGACACCGACGAAGCCGCGGCCGAAGAAGCCGCTGCTGCGTTGGCGGCAGTTGAAACCGATATCGGCCGCACGACCGACCCGGTGCGCATGTACATGCGCGAAATGGGTACCGTCGAGCTGCTGACCCGCGAAGGCGAGATCGAAATCGCCAAGCGTATCGAGGAAGGCATCCGTGAAGTCATGGGCGCCATCGCTCACTTCCCGGGCACTGTCGACTACATTCTCGGCGAATATGACCGTGTCACCACCGAAGGTGGCCGTCTGTCCGACGTTCTCAGCGGTTACATCGACCCTGATGACAATATCGCCGCGCCGACCGAAGAAGTGCCGATCCCTGGCACCAAGGCCGCCGCCGCGAAGGAAGAGTCCGACGACGACGAGGAAGAATCCGAAAGCGGTGACGACGAGGAAGAGGCCGAGAGCGGCCCGGACCCGGAAGTCGCTCGCCAGCGTTTCGGTGCGGTCAACGACCAGCTTCAGGCCACCAACAAGGTCCTGAAGAAGAACGGTCGCGCCCACAAGGAAAGCATCGACGCCCTGCAGGCCCTGGCCGACCTGTTCATGCCGATCAAGCTGGTACCGAAGCAGTTCGAGGTACTGGTAGAGCGTGTTCGTGACGCCCTGAACCGCCTGCGCCAGCAGGAACGCGCCATCATGCAGCTGTGCGTGCGTGACGCCCGCATGCCGCGTGCCGACTTCCTGCGCATGTTCCCGAGCAACGAAACCGACCAGACCTGGAGCGGCGACCTGGCCAAGCGCAACACCAAGTGGGCTGCCGCCCTAGGTGAAAAGGACGCCGCCATCGTCGCTTGCCAGCAGAAGCTGATCGACCTTGAGACCGAAACCGGCCTGACCGTTGCCGAGATCAAGGAAATCAACCGTCGCATGTCGATCGGTGAAGCCAAGGCCCGCCGCGCCAAGAAAGAAATGGTCGAGGCGAACCTGCGTCTG
Source organism: Pseudomonas sp. UBA6753 (assembly GCF_002453565.1). Lineage (NCBI taxonomy): Bacteria > Pseudomonadati > Pseudomonadota > Gammaproteobacteria > Pseudomonadales > Pseudomonadaceae > Pseudomonas > Pseudomonas sp. UBA6753. The sequence continues at coordinate 52,975 of NZ_DKHD01000033.1, forward strand.
GTGATCTCCATCGCCAAGAAGTACACCAACCGTGGCCTGCAGTTCCTCGACCTGATCCAGGAAGGCAACATCGGCTTGATGAAAGCGGTGGACAAGTTCGAATACCGTCGCGGCTACAAGTTCTCGACCTACGCCACCTGGTGGATCCGCCAGGCGATCACCCGTTCGATCGCCGACCAGGCGCGCACCATCCGTATTCCGGTGCACATGATCGAGACGATCAACAAGCTCAACCGTATTTCCCGCCAGATGCTGCAGGAAATGGGTCGCGAACCGACCCCGGAAGAGCTGGGCGAGCGCATGGAAATGCCTGAGGACAAGATCCGCAAGGTACTGAAGATCGCCAAAGAGCCGATCTCCATGGAAACCCCGATCGGTGACGACGAAGATTCGCACCTGGGCGACTTCATCGAGGACTCGACCATGCAGTCCCCGATCGACGTGGCCACGGTCGAAAGCCTCAAGGAAGCCACCCGTGACGTGCTCTCGGGCCTGACCGCACGCGAAGCCAAGGTGCTGCGCATGCGTTTCGGTATCGACATGAACACCGACCACACCCTCGAAGAGGTGGGCAAGCAGTTCGACGTGACCCGCGAGCGGATCCGTCAGATCGAAGCGAAGGCGTTGCGCAAACTGCGCCACCCGACTCGCAGCGAGCATCTGCGCTCCTTCCTCGACGAGTGATGACAAAACCCCGGCCCAGGCCGGGGTTTTTCTTTTCCGGCCCTTCCACTGCCTGTTCTGGCCTCATCGCCGGCAAGCCGGCTCCCACAGGTACTGCGCCACCTTTCAGCCTTGCGCGATCCCTGTGGGAGCCGGCTTGCCGGCGATGGGCTGCGCAGCAGCCCCATTTCCTCGTTACCTCCCCCTTCCGACAGCCAGAACACAAAGCCCGCCCTTCCACCGCACACCTGCAGCAATGCCCGTCTACACTCGACTTCATACCACTTGAATGTGAGGCCGCTATGCCGCTGATGCCGGCCATCCTGTTGCTGCTCCTGATTTTTTGGAACACAGCGGCCGGCGCCCTGACCCTGACAGACGAGGAGAAAGCCTGGTTGGCTGCCCACCCGCAGCTGAGCCTGGGTGTAGACGCCTCTTGGCCACCGTTCGAGTTTCGCGACCAGGAGGGCCGATACCAGGGATTGGCCGCCGATTACATCGCCACGATCCAGCAACGCCTGGGTGTGACGCTCAAACCGGTCGAACCCAGCAGCTGGACCGAGGTACTGGCGCAAGCACGCGAAAGCCGCATCGACCTGCTGCCCGGCATCATGTCCACCCCCGAACGCCAAGGCTACCTGGCCTTCACCCGGCCGTACCTCGACTTCCCCATCGTCATCCTCGCCCACAAAGGCGGCGCACAGCCGCGCAACCTGGACGACCTGTACGGCCTGAAGATTGCCGTGGTCGAAAACTACGCCCCGCACGAACTGCTGCGCACCCACCACCCGGACCTCAACCTGGTGGCCCTGCCCAACGTCAGTTCCACCCTGCAGGCCCTGGCAACCGACGAAGTGGACGCGGTGGTCGGCGACCTCGCTTCAAGCATCTGGAGCCTGCGCCAGCTCAAGCTCGACGGCCTCTACGTCAGCGGTGAAACGCCCTACCGCTACCAGCTGGCCATGGCCGCCCCACGCGACAAGAAGGTGCTGGTCGGCATTCTCGACAAAGTGATGGCCGACATGAGCAGCGGCGAAGTCAGCCAGATCCAGCAACGCTGGGTGGGCAATGTGGTCGACCAACGGATGTTCTGGTCGGACCTGCTGGTATACGGCCTGCCCGCGGTGCTGGTATTGATGGCCGTGCTGGCAGTGGTCATTCGCATCAACCGCCGGCTCAGTTCGGAAATTTCCCGGCGCATCGCCCTGGAACAGGAACTGCGCAGCAGCGAGTACCACTATCGCAGCCTGGTAGAGAGCCTGTCCGCCATCGCCTGGGAGGCCGACGCCAACGACTTCACCTACAGCTACGTCTCACCCCACGCCGAAGACCTGCTCGGCTACCCATTGGCCGACTGGCTCAAGCCCGGCTTCTGGCGCAGCATCCTGCACCCGGAGGATGCCCTCTGGGCCCAGGCCTACTGCGACAGCGAAACCGCCGCCGGGCGCGACCACAGCCTCGACTACCGGGTAATCCGGGCCGATGGCCAGCCATTGTGGGTACGCAACATCGTCAGCATGATCGAGCATGGCCATCAGCCGGTGATGCGTGGCCTGATGATCGACATCAGCGAGACCAAGCGCACCGAGGACGCCCTGCGCCTGTCCGAGCAGAAGTTCGCCTCGGTGTTCCAGCAGTGCCCCGACATCCTGCTGATCGCCCGCCACAGCGACGGCTGCCTGCTGGAGGTGAACGAAGCCTTCGAAGAGCAGATCGGCCTCACCCCGGGCCAGGTAATCGGCCGCACCGCCACCGAGCTCAACCTGTGGGGCGTCGAAGGCACCGGCCCGCGATTGCTCGAACGCCTGCACCGGGGCGGTATCCGCAACCTGGAAATGAGCTTCCGCCGTAGCAACGGCCAACTGTTCACCGGCCTGACCTCGGCCGAAACCTTCGAGCTCGACGGCAACCTCGCGCTGGTGGTAGCGGTACGCGATATCAGCCAGCTCAAGGAAACCCAGGAGCAGCTGCAAATCTCGGAAGAGAAATTCGCCAAGGCCTTCCATGCCTCGCCCGATGGCCTGCTGCTGTCGCGCCAGAGCGACGGCTTGCTGCTTGAAGTGAACGAGGGCTTCTGCCGCCTGACCGGCTACGATCTCAGCCCGACCCTCGACCAGACCTCGCTGGACCTGGGCATCTGGGTCGACCTCAACGAACGCAAGCGCCTGGTCGAACAGCTCAACCGCGACGGCTTCGTACGCGACTTCACATGCCACCTGCGCCGCAGTGATGGGCAGATTCGCCTCTGCGAGCTCTCTGCACGGCCGCTGCCGATTGCTGGCGACGACTGCATGCTGACCATCGCCCGCGACATCACCGAGCGCCACCTGATGCAGGAAAAACTGCAGCTGGCCGCCACCGTGTTCGAGAACACCGCCGAAGGCGTGCTGATCACCGACATCGACCAGCGCATCAGTGCCGTCAACCGCGCCTTCAGCGAAATCACCGGCTACAGCGAGATCGAAGCCCTCGGCCAGACCCCGCGCCTGCTTGCCTCCGGCCAGCACGACAGCGCGTTCTATGTCGCCATGTGGCACCAGCTGACCGACGAAGGCCACTGGCAAGGCGAGATCTACAACAAGCGCAAGAACGGCGAGCTGTACCCCGGCTGGCTGACCATCAGCGCCGTGCGCAACAGAGAACGCGAGATCACCCACTTCGTCGCCGTGTTTGCCGACATCTCCAGCCTCAAGCACGCCCAGGCCAAGCTCGACTACCAGGCCCACCACGACCCGCTGACCGGCCTGCCCAATCGTGCCCTGTTCGAGAACCGCCTGCAGGCCGCACTCACCTGCTCGCAAGTGTCCAACCGCAAGGGCGCGGTGCTGTTCCTTGACCTCGACCGTTTCAAGCACATCAACGACAGCCTCGGCCACCCGGTCGGTGACCTGCTGCTCAAGGGCATCGCCCAACGCCTGAAGGAGCAGGTGCGTGATGTCGACACCGTGGCCCGCCTGGGCGGCGACGAGTTCATCATCCTGCTGCCCGGCTTGCACAAACCCAGTGACGCCAGCGCCATCGCCAACAAGCTGCTGGCCTGCTTCAACGCACCGTTCCAGGCCGGCGAGCACGAGTTCTTCACCAGCGCCAGCATCGGCATCAGCCTTTATCCCCAGGACGGCACCGACGTTTCCACACTGATTCGCAACGCCGACGCAGCCATGTACCGCTCCAAGGCCAAGGGCCGCAACCGCGTCGAAGCCTACACCCTCGACCTCACCGCCCAGGCCAGCGAACGCATCGCCCTGGAGCACGAACTGCGCCGCGCCATCGAGCGCAACGAACTGAGCCTGTGCTTCCAGCCCAAGCTCAGCCTCAAGACCCAGAGCCTGGTCGGCGCCGAAGCGCTGATCCGCTGGAGCCACCCGACCTTTGGTGAAGTGCCGCCAGAGCACTTCATCCACCTGGCGGAAGAGAACGGCACCATCCTCCAGATCGGCGACTGGGTACTGGAACAGGCCTGCCGGCAGATGCATGCCTGGAAGATGCACTACGACCCCTTCGGCCCGCTGTCGATAAACCTCGCCGGCGCCCAGCTGCGCCACCCCCACCTTGCCCGGCGCATCGAACAGTTGCTGAAGCACTACCAGCTCAAGGCCGGCGACCTGCAGCTGGAAATCACCGAAAACTTCATCATGAGCCAGGCAGAGGAAGCCCTGGCCGTGCTGTACCAGCTGAAGAAGCTGGGCGTGCAGCTGGCCATCGACGACTTCGGCACCGGTTATTCATCGCTGAGCTACCTCAAGCGCCTGCCGCTGGACATCCTCAAGATCGACAAGTCGTTCATCCGCGGCCTGCCCGACGACCCCCACGACGCCGCCATCGCCCGCGCGATCATCGCCCTGGGCCGCAGCATGCAGCTGACCATCATTGCCGAGGGTGTGGAAAACCAGGCCCAGCAACGCTTCCTGGCGGCTGAAGGCTGTGAGCAGATCCAGGGCTACATCGTCAGCCTGCCCCTGCCCCCGGACGACTTCGCGGCGACGTTTCTTCGCATAGCACTATCGGATCTTTCAGATGGCACAGGTGCGAAACCCTCGTTATAATCCGGCCACTTACTGAGGGCCTATAGCTCAGTCGGTTAGAGCAGAGGACTCATAATCCTTTGGTCCACGGTTCGAGTCCGTGTGGGCCCACCAGAAAACTCAAAGGCCTACGTTGCAGAACGTAGGCCTTTGTCATTTCAGGGTCAGCAGTAGCCATGTTCTCCTGACTAGGGCAACTCCTCTTGCTGGGCTATCCAGCTGTGTATGTACTGAAGAACCCGTGTCGCACCTTCGGCAGTTTCCACCAGCTCTATCGGCCGCTCACCACTGAGGAACTGATTGGGCTGCTCCATCCACTTGAACGCTGCCGCCCTGCTTCCGCGTACAGGAATGGCCAGATCCAGAATTTCGTGCAGCAGTTCAGGTTGCCCATACCAAGACTCCGGCTTAATGGTTGGTTTCCTCCCTGGAATCACTCTCGGTAGCTGACAGGCCGCAAGCTCGCCTGAATTGATGTGCTCTCGCTTCCAGTGCGCAAACTTGATCAGGTCGGTATTCGCCGAGCGGTTTTGCCCCGACGTCGGCACAACCACGCCAATCCGCACATCTGTGTGAGCACGAATCATCTCAAGTGCAGGAGCGATGTCAGTATCGTTGGTAACGATGACGGCATGGTCAATCTGCCCCGTGATCGAATCATGGTAAGCCTGGAGGGCCAGATTCACGTCGCTCTGTTTCTCCTCCACCTTCCAGGCCTGGATTTCCTGGCACTCACGCGGAGCCTTGTCCGGATCTTCAGGGTCGACGATCTTCACCTTCATTTTATTGACGGCGTAATAACCTTCGATGAGCTCTATTCGACCGTCATGCAGCTTGCGCAAAGCGGTGTGGTAGCGAGCTTGTGACGATACCGAATCGCCGGCACGGGCGACCGACTCGATAATCTTTGCCGTGAAATATTTGATCGAGGGGGATTTCAGGAGCCGCGATGCCCTGATCTGGCCATGGCTGTCCGTGACCAGTATGGAAGGCAAGATGTGCTTTTCAAAGAGAGGCAACAGGTCGAGCCACTTGTACGGAGTGCCGCGCAAGCAGCCGTAGTAGAAGTTGTAGCCGTCGATATAGATACGAGTGCGCAGAGGCTCAGAATCAAGCTTTCTCTGCATTTTTTGCACTCCAGAAACGAAAAAACCGGCTTTAGCCGGCTTTTTCCCCCTCCAACCAGATGGTCATGCCACGCCGGTCGTGAGGGTTAGTTGTTGTCGGCAGTATTGCGCAATGAGGGAGCTGATGCAAGGTGGTAGGCTGGCATCCTCGTCCTCCGAAACACAACGTTCGTGAGAGGGCCATTCTCTGCTCAGGCATGGCTATCTAGACAGCGATAAATCGTTAGATTTTGTGAGCCCTATCCCACCCTGGACCGCACCTCGACCTGCCGCACCAATCGAGCAGTTCTGCCATTGCGCCCGATGCTTACATGCCGGCGCGGCGACTGTAGGAGCGGCCTTGTGTCGCGAAAGGGCCGCAAAGCGGCCCTGGGATTTCAGCGCTGATGCAAATATTGTTGGGGCTGCTGCGCAGCCCTTTCGCGACGCAAGGCCGCTCCCACAAGGGACGGCGTCAGCGCAGCCTGCTGTGACTGCCCTTGCTCTGGCCAGCCCTGGCTGGCTAGGCTAGCGGGTCAACCGTAGAGACTCGCCATGTCGGATTCCCGCTCCATCACGCTGGATGAAATCGATCGCCAGCTGATCGCCCTGCTGCAGATAAACGCCCGCGAAAGCGTCGCCACCCTCGCCCGTCAGTTGGGCATCGCTCGCACCACCGTCAACTCGCGCCTGGAGCGGTTGGAGAAGAACAAGGTCATCTCCGGCTATGGCGTACGCCTGGGCCAGCGGGTGATGGGTGGCGGGCTGCAGGCGTATGTGGGGATCAAGGTGCAGCCGCGCTCGGGCAAGGAGGTGGTGCGGCGCCTGAGTGCCATGGGCCAGGTGCAGCAGCTGTGCGCAGTGAGCGGCGAGTTCGACTATGTGGCCTGGCTGCGTACGGATTCGCCCGAGCAACTGGACCAGCTGCTTGACCAGATCGGCAGTGTCGACGGGGTGGAGAAGACCACCACGTCGATCATTCTCAGCAGCAAGGTGGACCGCGGGCAGCCGCTCTGAACCTGGCTGGCGGTCAGGCTTCCTGGCCGTCGAGCAGGCCTTCCAGAATCGCCGAAAGGCTTTCGGCGGAATGCTGCATCGACCAGACAATGTCACGGCTACGCTCGGGGGCGTGATGCTGGGCGTAGTCGGTGGCGATCTGATTGAGGCCACGGGCCAGCAGGCAGGCGTGGACCAAGGCGTCTGCGGCGTCGATGTCGGGGCGTATGGCAAATAATGGCGGGTGGCTGGATTCGCAGTTGCAGAAGGTTTTTTCTGCGGTGGGTTTCAGTTTTTCGGGTTGCTCGGGTAAGCGTTTGGTCATGGTATAGCCTCCAAATCACAAGGGTGATCGGCGGCCAATCGCATCCTTCTCACGGGAATTGGGTGGCAGCCATGCACGAGGTGAGAACCGGCGAACTTGGAGGCGCGTACCCGGCCAGGCAAAGCCTGCCCGCGCACAGCTGCCATAGCAGTGCGCCTCCAGAATGGTCCGCGGGTTCTCACGCCCGATCGCCGAATTTCCGGCGACCCAGTGAAGTTAACGATGAAGCGATTCCCGCGATGCCAGACCGAGGCGATAGGGGGCGTAGGGTAATTCTTTATTTCCCGGCATGGGTGTAGGAACTATCTGATCACACCCTGGTAAGCCCGCCGCAGACCCTGTGGGAGCGGGCGTGCCCGCGAACACGGGCGCAGCCCGTGCCATACAGCGCGGGGGCTTCTTCGCGGGCTCGCCCGCTCCCACAGGGGGCCGATGCTGTGCTTGAGATGGGTAGGCTTCCTGTTCGTCATAAAGCTATATTTTTTATACATTTCGACGACACAAGCTACATTCAGACAACACTCTGCACCTTAATAACGAACACCCCACTCCCTAAAATGGCCCCCAGGCATCTCCTATACTCAGGCTCCGCCCGCTGCGCAGCCTCTCTGGCAAGGTCACTTCATGAAAAAGAAAAACCGCCACCCCGCCGATGGTAAAAAACCCGTCACCATCTTCGGTCCGGATTTCCCCTTCGCCTTCGACGACTGGCTGGAACACCCCGCAGGCCTGGGCAGCATCCCGGCCGAGCGCCATGGTGAGGAAGTGGCAATCGTGGGCGCCGGTATCGCCGGCCTGGTGGCGGCCTACGAGCTGATGAAGCTGGGCCTCAAGCCGGTGGTGTACGAAGCATCCAAGCTGGGTGGCCGGCTGCGCTCGCAAACCTTCAACGGCACCGACGGGATCATCGCCGAACTGGGTGGCATGCGCTTCCCGGTGTCATCCACTGCCTTCTACCACTACGTGGACAAGCTGGGCCTGGAGACCAAACCGTTCCCCAACCCGCTGACCCCGGCCTCGGGCAGCACGGTGATCGACCTGGAAGGCCAGACCTACTACGCCGAAAAACCCACCGACCTGCCCAAGCTGTTCCACGAAGTGGCCGATGCCTGGGCCGACGCGCTGGAAAGCGGTGCCCGGTTCGCCGACATCCAGCAGGCCATCCGCGACCGTGACGTACCGCGCCTGAAAGAGCTGTGGAACAAGCTGGTACCGCTGTGGGACGACCGCACGTTCTACGACTTCGTCGCCACCTCGCGCTCGTTCGCCCAGCTGAGCTTCCAGCACCGCGAAGTGTTCGGCCAGGTCGGCTTCGGCACCGGCGGCTGGGACTCGGACTTTCCCAACTCGATGCTGGAAATCTTCCGCGTGGTGATGACCAACTGCGACGACCACCAACACCTGGTGGTCGGCGGTGTGGAGCAGGTACCACAAGGCATCTGGCGCCATGTACCGGAGCGCTGCGTGCATTGGCCGGAAGGCACCAGCCTGAGCGGGCTGCATGGCGGCGCACCGCGTACCGGGGTCAAGCGCATCGCCCGCGCTGCCGATGGCCGCCTGGCGGTCACCGACAACTGGGGCGACACCCGTCACTACAGTGCCGTGCTCGCCACCTGCCAGACCTGGCTGCTGACCACCCAGATCGACTGCGAGGAATCGCTGTTCTCGCAAAAGATGTGGATGGCCCTGGACCGCACCCGCTACATGCAGTCGTCGAAGACCTTCGTCATGGTCGACCGGCCGTTCTGGAAGGACAAGGACCCGGAAACCGGCCGCGACCTGATGAGCATGACCCTCACCGATCGCCTCACCCGTGGCACCTACTTGTTCGACAACGGTGACGACAAGCCGGGGGTGATCTGCCTGTCCTACTCGTGGATGAGCGACGCGCTGAAGATGCTGCCGCACCCGGTGGAAAAACGCGTGCAACTGGCCCTGGATGCACTGAAGAAGATCTACCCGAAGACCGACATCGCCGGGCACATCATCGGCGACCCGATCACCGTTTCCTGGGAAGCCGACCCGCACTTCCTCGGCGCCTTCAAGGGCGCGCTGCCTGGGCACTACCGCTACAACCAACGCATGTACGCGCACTTCATGCAGCAGGACATGCCTGCCGAGCAGCGCGGCATGTTCATCGCCGGTGACGATGTGTCGTGGACGCCGGCCTGGGTGGAAGGCGCGGTACAGACATCGCTGAATGCGGTGTGGGGTATCATGAATCACTTCGGTGGCCGCACCCACCCGGACAACCCCGGTCCAGGCGACGTGTTCGACGAAATCGGCCCGATCGCCCTGCCGGACTGAGACAAGGAGGCAGCATGCGCATCGCTCTGTTCCAGGGCGCACCCAAGCCACTGGACGTGCCCGGCAACCTGCAACGGTTGCGCCACCAGGCGCAACTGGCGGCCGAACGCGGCGCCAGTTTGCTGGTGTGCCCGGAGATGTTCCTGACCGGCTACAACATCGGCCTGGCCCAGGTCGAGCGCCTGGCCGAGGCCGTCGATGGCCCGGCGGCCATGGAGGTGGTGGAGATCGCCCAGGCGCACCGCATCGCAATCGTCTATGGCTACCCGGAGCGTGGCGATGATGGCGCCATCTACAACAGTGTGCAGTTGATCGATGCGCACGGCCGCAGCCTGAGCAACTATCGCAAGACCCACTTGTTCGGCGAACTGGACCGCTCGATGTTTAGCGCAGGTTCCGATCACTTCCCGGTGGTGGAGCTGGATGGCTGGAAGGTCGGCCTGTTGATCTGCTACGACATCGAGTTCCCGGAAAACGCGCGACGCCTGGCGCTGGACGGTGCCGAGCTGATCCTGGTGCCGACGGCGAACATGTCGCCGTACGACTTCATCTGCCAGGTGACCGTGAGGGCGCGGGCGCAGGAGAACCAGTGCTACCTGGTGTATGCCAACTACTGCGGCTCGGAAGGCGAGATCCAGTATTGCGGGCAGAGCAGCATCATCGGCCCGGATGGCAGCCTGCTGGCCATGGCCGGGCGGGACGAGTGCCAGTTGCTTGCGGAGCTGGAGCATGAGCGGGTGGTGCAGGGGCGCAGGGCGTTTCCTTACCTCACCGATTTGCGCCAGGAGTTGCATCTGCGTAAGGGCTGATGGCCCTTTCGCGGGCACGCCCGCTCCCACAGGGTCTGCGCTGCCTTTCATACCTGCGCCACTCCTGTGGGAGCGGGCGTGCCCGCGAAGAGGCCGGGCCTGCAAACAAATGGGTTAGCATGGACAGCAGTTACCGGAGCCCCCATGCCTGACGCCACCCGCCACCTCACCCTCGCCAACGGCCTGCAGCTGACCCTGCGCCACGCCCCGCGCCTGAAGCGCTCGGCCGCCGCCCTGCGGGTGCACGCGGGTAGCCACGACGCGCCGACCAATTGGCCCGGCCTGGCCCACTTTCTGGAGCACCTGTTCTTCCTCGGCACCTCCCGCTTCCCTCTGGACGACGGCCTGATGCGCTACGTGCAGGCCCACGGCGGCCAGGTCAATGCCAGCACCCGCGAACGCACCACCGACTTCTTCTTCGAGGTCCCGCCCAGCGCCCTGACCGGGGGGCTGGAGCGCCTGTGCCAGATGTTGGCCGAACCAGACCTGGGCATCGAGCGCCAACGCCGCGAACGCGAAGTAATCCATGCCGAGTTCATTGCCTGGTCGCGCAGCCCTCAGGCCCAGCAGCAGTTCGCCTTGCTGCAATCGGCAGCGCCCGGCCATCCATTGGGCGCTTTTCATGCCGGTAACCGGCACACCCTGGCCTTGCAGGATCCTGCCTTCCAGCAAGCGCTCGGTGGCTTTCACCAGCGCTTCTACCAAGGCGGCCAGGTCACCCTGAGCCTGTGCGGCCCGCAATCGCTGGATGAACTGGAATTGCTGGGCCGGCAGCATGCCAAGCTGTTCGCAACGGGTGAACGGGTGCCACAAGCTCTGCCACCGCCTTTATCGACGACCGACACGCACCTGTTGTTCAGCCACGAAAACCTGCCGGCAGGTGCCGACCAGGCCCTTGAGTTGCTGATCGCCTGCCTCGGCGATAGCCGCCCGGGCACCTGGCTGGATGCGCTTCGCCAGCGTGGCTGGCTGCAAGGCTTCAAGGCCGAGGCGCTGTATGCCTTCGCCGGGCAGTTGCTGTGGCACATTGATCTGAAGCTGAGCGAGGACGCCTGCCCAGAGGAAGCCGATGCCCTGTTGCAGGGCTGGTTCGGCTTCATCCGCCAGGCCGCCCCTGAGCAATTGAGTGCCGAGTTCGAGCTGCTGCAGCAAAGTCGCGAACGCAGTTCCAGTGCGCTTGAGCTGGCCCGCCGGGACAGCGCCGGCCAGCCGTTCGCCGGCCTGGACACACAAGGCTTGCAGGCCCTTCGTGCCCTGCTGGAAGGCCTGCCGGGCCGCGCCCATGGGCATTGGCAACTGCCCGCCGTCGACCCCTTGCTCCTGGCAGACTTGCCTGATGCCAGGCCGCAGCCGCTGCCAGCGGCACTGAAGGTCAGCGACCAGCTGCCTGGCGCTCGTCAGTACGCGGCGCTGTACCTGCGCTGGCATGTCCCTTCACCGTTGCGCCAGCGCCTGCACGCGCTGCTCGAACGTGCCCTGCACCCCATGCAAGAGCGCTGCGAGCGCGTATCGGTGCAGTTGCAGTTCAGTGCCGCTGGCGAATATTGGCAACTGCGCTGCGCAGGGCTGCCGGCAGCGGTGCTGCGCACTGTGGAACAGGCCTTGGCACTGATGCTCCAGCCCCCGGCAGGCAGCTGGCTGCCGAGTTCGACGCAGCCTCCGGCACTGATCCCCATCCGGGCCCTGCTCAAGCAGCTGCCCGACGCCGTGTTGGGCGCCGCGCCTGCACCTGCTCCGGCCTGCACCCTGGCACAGACGCATCTCGACAGCCTGTGGCAGCAAGCACGCTGGCACGGCCTGGCTGCCGGCTTCGACGATGCCGTCCTGAACGCATTGGGCACCGTGCTGCAGCACTGCCCTGGCCAAGGCTCGGCGCCTGGCCCTCTGCCCGCCTGGGCCAGCCACCGTTGGCAACATGCCGAAGTACCTGGCAGTGAGCATGCCCTGCTGCTGTTCTGCCCACTGCCGGCGGCCATGGAAGCCGCTGGTCGCCTGCTCGCCCAGTTGCTGCAAGGGCCGGTTTATCAACGGCTGCGGGTAGAATTGCAACTCGGCTATGCGGTATTCAGTACCTTTCGTCAGGTCGAGGGGGTCGGCGGCCTGCTGTTCGGGGTCCAGTCGCCTCATGCCAGCCAGGTACAGATCCTCGACCACCTGCTCACCTTGCTGCGCCAGGGCGTCACCCTGGCCCCTGCCGCTGGTCAGGCCCTGGCCGGGCAATTCGATGAACCGGCGATGGGCAACGCCGAAGTCGCCGAATGGGCGTGGCAGACATTCCTGGCCACACAACCCGGCAGGCTGGATTCGCTGCGCAGGTCTATCCTGAAAACGCGGCAGACGGATCTGGACCAGCTGCTGAGCCACTTGCTCGATAAGGGCTCCACTTGGCTATGCCTTGCCAACGCTGCCGCACCAGATGCTTCCTGGCTGGGTTCAACCCCATGATTGTTACGAAAACCGCAACGGAGTTTTCGAATAATTAACCTTTCGGTACAAATTTTTCTTGTAAGATAGCGCAATCCCAGCCATGGGAACCTCCAGCCAATGGCGGTACCCAAGTAGTAGCTGACAAACCCACCCCCTCATCCGGAAGGAGTAATTCCATGTGGACCAAACCTGCATACACTGATCTGCGCATCGGCTTCGAAGTCACCATGTACTTCGCCAACCGCTAAGCCCGGCTTACGGTTCAACGCCTCGGCCTGCCGGGGCGTTTTCGTTTTTTCGCTACGGTTTCTGCAGAGAGAGTGGCCATGTACATCCAGGTTCTCGGTTCCGCCGCCGGCGGCGGGTTCCCACAGTGGAACTGCAACTGCGTCAACTGCAAGGGCTTGCGTGACGGCACCCTGCGGGCCACGCCACGCACCCAGTCGTCCATCGCCCTGTCCGACGACGGCGTGCACTGGGTGCTGTGCAATGCCTCGCCCGACATTCGCGCCCAGCTTCAGGCCTTTGCGCCGATGCAGCCGGCCCGCGCCCTGCGCGACACCGGCATCAACGCCATCATCCTGCTGGACAGCCAGATCGACCACACCACCGGCCTGCTCAGCCTGCGCGAAGGCTGCCCGCACCAGGTGTGGTGCACCGACATGGTCCACCAGGACCTGACCACGGGCTTTCCGCTGTTCAACATGCTCAGCCACTGGAACGGCGGCCTGCAGTGGAACCGCATCGAGCTGGAAGGCAGCTTCGTCATCGACGCGTGCCCCAACCTGCGCTTCACCCCGTTCCCCCTGCGCAGCGCCGCGCCGCCCTACTCGCCGCACCGCTTCGACCCGCACCCGGGCGACAACCTTGGCCTGCTGGTCGAGGACACCCGCACCGGCGGCAAGCTGTTCTACGCCCCGGGCCTGGGCCAGGTGGACGACAAGCTGCTGACGATGATGCACGACGCCGACTGCCTGCTGGTCGACGGCACCCTGTGGGAAGATGATGAAATGCAGCGCCGTGGCGTGGGCACCCGCACCGGCCGCGAGATGGGCCACCTGGCTCAGAACGGCCCCGGCGGCATGCTGGAAGTGCTGGATGGCTTCCCGCGCCAGCGCAAGGTACTTATCCACATCAACAACACCAACCCGATTCTCGACGAAGACTCGCCCGAGCGTGCCGAAGTGCTGCGCCGGGGTGTGGAAGTGGCCTTCGATGGCATGAGTATCGAGTTGTAAAAAGGTCTGCGAGTTGACACAACCCCCTGTGGGAGCGGGCATGCCCGCGAAAAATCCAACACGGTGTATGGCACCGGCTTCGCCGGTGTTCGCGGGCACGCCCGCTCCCACAGGGGGCGAGGTGAGCCGAGACTCAGCTATACAGGAGCCAGCCGAATGAGCGACGCACTGCCAATGTCCCCTGCCGAATTCGAGCAGGCCCTGCGCGCCAAGGGCGCCTACTATCACATTCATCACCCGTACCACGTGGCGATGTACCAGGGTCGCGCCACCCGCGAACAGATCCAGGGCTGGGTAGCCAACCGCTTCTACTACCAGGTCAACATCCCGATGAAGGATGCCGCGATCCTGGCCAACTGCCCGGACCGTGAAGTGCGCCGCGAGTGGATCCAGCGCCTGCTCGACCACGATGGCGCGCCCGGCGAGGACGGTGGTATCGAAGCCTGGCTGCGCCTGGGCCAGGCCGTGGGCCTGGACCCGGACCAGCTGCGCTCCCAAGAGCTGGTACTGCCCGGTGTGCGCTTTGCCGTGGACGCCTACGTCAACTTCGCCCGCCGGGCCAGTTGGCAGGAAGCAGCCAGCAGCTCGCTGACCGAGCTGTTCGCACCGCAGATCCACCAGTCGCGCCTGGACAGCTGGCCGCAGCATTACCCGTGGATCGACCCCGCCGGCTACGAATACTTCCGCACCCGCCTGGGCCAGGCCCGGCGTGACGTGGAGCACGGCCTGGCGATTACCTTGCAGCACTACACCACCCGCGCGGGCCAGGAGCGTATGCTGGAGATACTGCAGTTCAAGCTGGATATTCTCTGGAGCATGCTCGACGCCATGAGCATGGCCTACGAGCTGAACCGCCCGCCCTATCACTCCGTCACCCAGGAACGGGTGTGGCACAAAGGGATCACCCTATGAGTTTCGACCGTAATCAAGTGCCAGCCTGGCGCCCCGGCTACCGCTTCCAGTACGAGCCGGCGCAAAAGGGCCATGTGCTGCTGTACCCCGAGGGCATGATCAAGCTCAACGACAGCGCGGCCCTGATCGGTGGCCTGATCGACGGCCAACGCGACGTTGCCGCGATCATCAGCGAACTCGAACAACAGTTCCCCGGTGTCCCGGAAGTGGCCGATGACATCGAGCAGTTCATGGAGGTGGCCCGTGCCGAACACTGGATCGTCCTCGCCTGAGTTACCGCCCATGCCCGCAGTCGGCCTGCCGCTGTGGCTGCTGGCCGAGCTGACCTACCGCTGCCCGCTGCAGTGCCCGTACTGCTCCAACCCGCTGGACTTCGCCGCCCAGGGCCAGGAGCTGAGCACCGCGCAGTGGTTCAAGGTGATGGCCGAAGCCCGGGAAATGGGTGCCGCGCAAATCGGCTTTTCCGGCGGAGAACCGCTGGTACGCCAGGACCTCGCCGAACTGATCGGCGAGGCCCGCCGGCTGGGCTACTACACCAACCTGATCACCTCGGGCATCGGCCTGACCGAGGCGCGCATCGCCGACTTCAAGAAGGCCGGCCTGGACCATATCCAGATCAGCTTCCAGGCCAGCGACGAGCAGGTCAACAACCTGCTGGCCGGCTCGAAGAAGGCCTTTGCGCAAAAGCTGGAAATGGCCCGTGCGGTAAAGGCCCATGGCTACCCGATGGTGCTCAACTTCGTCACCCACCGGCACAACATCGACAAGATCGACCGCATCATCGAGCTGTGCATCGCCCTGGAAGCCGACTTCGTCGAGCTTGCCACCTGCCAGTTCTACGGCTGGGCCCACCTCAACCGGCTGGGCCTGCTGCCGACCCGCGCGCAGCTGGAACGGGCCGAACGCATCACCAACGAGTACCGGGACAAGCTCAAGGCCGAGGGCAACCCGTGCAAGCTGATCTTCGTCACCCCGGACTACTACGAGGAGCGCCCCAAGGCCTGCATGAATGGCTGGGGCAGCCTTTTCCTCACCATCACCCCGGACGGTACCGCCCTGCCCTGCCACGGCGCGCGCCAGCTGCCGGTGCAGTTCCCCAACGTGCGCGACCACGACCTGCACCACATCTGGTACGACTCGTTCGGCTTCAACCGCTTCCGCGGCTATGAGTGGATGCCCGAACCCTGCCGTTCCTGCGACGAGAAGGAAAAGGACTTCGGCGGCTGCCGCTGCCAGGCCTTCATGCTCACCGGCGATGCCAGCAACGCCGACCCGGTGTGCGCCAAGTCGGCCGACCACGGCATCATCCTCAAGGCCCGCGAGGAGGCGGAAAGCGCCCAGCTCACCATTGAAGAGATGACCTTCCGCAATGAACGAAACTCCCGTGTCATCGTCCGCGGCTGAGTTCAGCGCGGCCCAGGCAGTTGCCGCCGGCACCGACTTCGCCGAACTCAAGGTCAGCGCCGCGGGGCTGTTCTGGAACGAGTTTCGCCCGGCCGATGGTGCCTGTCGCATCTGGCACTGGCAGCACCAGCAGGCCCGCTGCCTGACCCCCGATGGCTTCAGTGTGCGTAGCCGGGTGTACGAATACGGCGGTGGCAGTTTTTGCCTGGGTGGTGACGGCCTGCTGTTCGTCAACGAAAAGGACCAGCAGGTCTATACCCAGGCCCTGGAAGGCACAGCACCGCGCGCACTGACCGATGATGCCAGCTGCCGCTACGGCGATGTGCAGTGGCACGACGGCCTGGTGCTGGCGGTCGAGGAGCAGCATGGCGAACGGGTCGAGCATCGCTTGGTCGCCCTGGGTGAACAAGCCCGCGAAGTGCTCGCCGAGGGTGCCGACTTCTATGCTTCGCCTACGGTGAGTACCGACGGCCAGCGCCTGGCGTGGATCGAATGGGACCGCCCGGCACAACCTTGGACCGTCACCAGGCTGATGTGCCGCACACGTGATGCAAGTGGCCACTGGGGGCCCGCGCAATGTGTGGCCGGCGCTGACGAATCGCTGCAGCAGCCGCGCTTCGATAGCGAAGGCCGACTCTACTGCCTGTCTGACCGCAATGGCTTCTGGCAACCCTGGGGCGAGGTCGATGGCTGCTGGCAGGCCCTGCCTGCCGAGCCCGCGGACCACGCCGCGGCACCCTGGCAACTGGGCGCCAGTACCTGGTTGGCGCTGGGGCCACAAAGCTATCTGGCGAGCTGGTTCGAAGACGGCTTCGGGCAACTGGGGCTGCGTACTGCCGATGGCCGCCTGGAGCGTTTCGCCAGCGCCTACACGCGCTTTCGCAGCCTGGCCATGGATGCCGAACACCTGTACGCGATTGCCGCCTCGCCGATCAGCCCGCCGGCGATCATCGCCATCGCCCGCAGCAACCACGAGGTCAGCGTATTGGCTGGTGGCGCCGAAGTGCTGCCGGCAAGGCATATCAGCCTGCCGCAGTCGATCCACTACGGCAGTGACGGCCAGCGCGCCCATGGCTTCTTCTACCCAGCAGCCCGGTCGCAAGGGGCCGCACCGCTGGTGGTGTTCATCCACGGCGGGCCGACTTCGGCCTGTTATCCCGTGCTCGACCCGCGCATCCAGTACTGGACCCAACGCGGCTTCGCCGTCGCCGACCTGAACTACCGGGGCAGCACCGGCTATGGCCGTGAATACCGCCAGGCCTTGCATCTGCGCTGGGGCGAAAGCGATGTGGCCGATGCTTGCGCGGCGGTGGAATACCTGGCCGGACGTGGGCTGATCGACAGCCGCAAGGCGTTCATCCGCGGCGGTAGCGCGGGCGGCTACACCACCCTGTGCGCCCTGGCGTTCCATGATGTGTTCCGCGCCGGCGCCAGCCTGTACGGGGTCAGCGACCCGGTTGCCCTGGGCCGGGCCACCCACAAGTTCGAAGGGGATTACCTCGACTGGCTGATCGGCGACCCGCTGCAGGATGCCGAGCGCTATCGCCAGCGTACACCGCTGCTGCATGCGGGGCAGATCAAGGTGCCGGTGATTTTCTTCCAGGGCGAACTGGATGCGGTGGTGGTGCCGGAGCAGACGCGGTCGATGCTGGCGGCGCTGCAGGCTAACGGGATAGAGGCCGAAGGGCACTTCTATGCGGGGGAGCGTCATGGGTTCCGCAAGGCGGAGAACCTGGCGCATGCGCTGGAAGAAGAATGGAAATTCTATTGCCGGGTGTTGGGGGGCTGAGCATCTTGGGGCTGCTTTGCAGCCCAATCGCCGGCAAGCCAGCTCCCACAGGTATTACACAGGCCTTGAGCGCTACGCAGTCCTGTGGGAGCCCGGCTTGCCGGCGATGAGGCCCTGTTTAGGCTAACGCTTGGCGATGATATACACCGCATGCACGATCCCCGGAATGTACCCCAGCAAGGTCAGCAAGATATTCAGCCAGAACGCCCCGCCAAACCCCACCTGCAGGAACACGCCCAGCGGTGGCAGGATGATGGCGATGATGATGCGTATAAAGTCCATGCGAGTCTCTCCTGAAGGGGTTACATCAGAGACTAGCCGCCCGCCACAGAGGTTCAACAGGCAAAAAAAAACGCCCCGGGCCGAATGAAACAGGCCAAGGGCGATGCGCAGGAACGCCAGACGGTTCGTAGAATTCTCGATGTCACCAGGCCGCTAGGCTGGCATTTCGCGGCGGGCCTGCTGCTGGGCGTGCAGGCGGGCAAAGGCACGGGCCAGGCGCAGCAGCATTTCGTCGATGTTGCCCTTGCTCACGGTCAGCGCTGGCGAAAAACGCACCACATCCGCCTGCGGTGCGTTGAGCAACAGGCCTTCGTGCAGGGCTGCCGCCACCAGCTCGCGGGCCAGGTTTTCTTTCATCTGCAGGGCCCACAGCAGGCCTTGCCCGCGCACTTCGCCCTGGCCATAGCGCCCGGCCAGCCGGCTCAGGCCTTCACGCAGGTGGCGGCCGTTGTCCTGTACCTGAACGAAGAAGCCAGGCTCCAGCACGGTATCCAGCACGGCCAGGCCGGCGGCGCACATCAGCGCGTTGCCATGGTGGCTGCCTTCCAGTTCGCCAGGCTCGGCGCAGCACGCCGTGCCCCGGGCCAGCAAGGCCGCCAGCGGCACGCCACCGCCCAGGCCCTTGCCCAGGGTGATGATGTCGGCGCGCACGCCGTAGGTTTCCTCGGCCAGCAGCGCACCACAGCGGCCAATGCCGGTCTGCACCTCGTCGAGGATCAGCAGGATGCCCAGTTCGCGGCACAGCGTTTCCACACCCTTGAGGTATTCCTGCGTGGCCGGGATGACACCTGCCTCGCCCTGGATCGGCTCGAGCATGATCGCCACGGTGCGCGAGTCCACCTCGGCGTGCAGCGCCGCCAGGTCGTTGAACGGCACCTTGCTGAAGCCCGGCAGGCCCGGCTCGCAGCGGTTGCATGGCAGCGGGTCGGACGCCGACAACGCGCCCAGGCTGCGGCCATGGCAGGCCTGGCTGGCGGTAATGATGTGATAGGCGCCGTTGCGGTGCAGTTGGCCCCACTTGCGCGCCAGCTTGATCGCACCTTCGCAAGCTTCGGCACCGCTGTTGAGCAGGTAGGCCTGGTCGCTGCCGGTGCTCTGGCACAGGCGGTTGACCAGCCCCAGCAGGCCACGGCTGTGGAAGCCCGAGCCCGGGTTGATCAGCGCCTGGGCCTGGTTGCCCAGTGCCTTCACCAGCACACTGGGGCTGTGGCCCAGGCTGTTGACTGCACCTCCCTGGGTGAAGTCCAGGTAGGCATGCCCTTCGTTGTCCCACAACCAGGAGCCCTGGCCACGCACGAACACCTGCGCTGCGCGTTCGGTGCTGGGCATCAGGCGCTCACGCGACAGCTGCGGCGCTTCCGGCACGATCACCGGCGCACGCTTGGGCTCGGCGACGGCGGCAGGGGCCGGGCGGCGCAGGTTGAACAGGTTCATCAGGGCTCCAACCAATCACGACAGGGGCGGCCACGGTGCGGTCTGGGTGCCGGCACTCGATATCTTGCCTTTCCTATCAAAAGTGTTTTTCATCCGGGGTAACAATCGATCGATTCATCGCTGTAACCCGTTGGAATACGGCGATAGACTAGGCCTCGAGAGGGTTTTCGACCATTTCGTTTTTCCAGCATTTTCGATAAGTGTCACTTATGGATTTCCGCCAACTGCGTTATTTCGTCGCGGTGTATGAAGAAGGCCACGTGGGCCGCGCCGCCGAGCGCCTGTCGCTGTCCCAGCCAGCGCTTTCCCAGCAGATCCGCCAGCTGGAGCACAGCCTCGACCTGAGCCTGTTCGAACGCAGCAACAAGCGCCTGCTGCCGACTCTGGCCGCCCACACCCTGTACAACCACGCCCTGCCGCTGCTCGACGGCCTGCAGCGAGCCCACGAGGCCATGCGCAACTTCAAGGGCCAGTCGCTGCGTACTTTGGCCATCGGCGTGCTGCAGACCGTGCGACCGAGCCTGGTGCCGCAGCTGCTCGAACGCCTGCGCAGGGCACAGCCGCACCTTGTGGTGCAGATCTACGAATTGTCGGGGCTGGAGATCGAACGGCGCTTGCTCAATGGCAGCCTGGACATCGGTATCAGCTACCTGCCGCCACGCCAGCCGGGGCTGCATGGTCTGTTGCTGTACGAAGATGAGCTGCAACTGGTCATCCCCGCTACCCACCCGCTGAAGGACTTCAAGAAGGTGTCCATCCGCCAGGCCGCCGAGCTGCCCATGCTGATGCTGGGCGAGGAGTTCCAGATCCGCCAGATCTGGCAGGCGCAGCTGGCCAGCCAGGGGCGTCGGCCGCAGGTGCAGGCAGAGATGAACAACATGGCGGGGATTCTCGACAGCCTGGCCCATACCGCGCTGGCCACCATCCTGCCGGGGCGGGCCAAGGAGGCCGCCGAGGATGATCAGGGGCTGCTGTGGAAGCCGTTGAGCGAGCCGCGGGTACCGCTGAAGGTTGGCTTGGTGTTCCGCGATGCCCAGCGCCAGCAGGCCTCTGTAGAGCTGCTGCGCACGCTGCTGGAGGAAGAGACGGATGCCCGCCTGTTGGGTGCATCACCGCTGGATGTGCTGGGCTGAAAAACACGCGCACAAAGAAAACCCCGCCGAAGCGGGGTTTTCCAGACTGTTTCCCTGTGACATCCGTATCGCCCCGCCATCCTGGCAGGTGGTCCTTCGTCGTCATCCTTGATCTGTCCTTTGCGCTTCCTGCGCAACGTCCATGTGGTAAAGAATAGCCGTGGATCCAATCTGAGAACAGTGGTGAAAAGTCATCGCGTCGTGTAGGAAAAAGCTTACAAAGGGGATTCATTCCCAAATTTGGCAAATCTGTCGCCTGTACCGGCCCTTTCGCCGGCAAGCCAGCTCCCACAGGTACTGCACATGACTTGAAGCCAATGCGGTCGAGGTGGGAGCTGGCTTGCCGGCGAAAGGGCTGCGTAGCAGCCCCAAAAATGTCAGAACTGCTCGGCATCCAGCAGGTACAACGACTCACTCCCCGCCTTCACCGAAGCCACCAGCGAATTCACCCGCGGCAGCAACCGCGCAAAGTAGAACCGCGCCGTACCCAGCTTGCCCGCATAGAACGCTTCATCCCCCTCACCCGCCTGCGCCGCCCGCGCCATCAATGCCCACATGTAGGCATAGGCGACATAACCAAAGGCATGCAGGTACTCGACCGAAGCCGCGCCAATCTCGTTCGGGTTGCCCTTGGCCTGTTCCAGCACCCACTCGGTCAGCCCGTCGAGTTGATCGAGACCGGCAGCCAACGGCTTGGCAAACTCCTCCAGCTCGCTACCCGCGCTGGCAATGAACTGGCGAATCTCGTCGGAGAACAGCCGGTAGTACGCCCCACCACTGGCCACCACCTTGCGCCCCATCAGGTCGAGGGCCTGGATGCCGTTGGTGCCTTCGTAGATCTGCGTGATACGCACATCGCGCACCAGTTGCTCTTGCCCCCATTCGCGAATGTAGCCATGCCCGCCGAATACCTGTTGGCCGTGCACCGCGCACTCCAGGCCCAGGTCGGTGAGGAAGGCCTTGGCCACCGGCGTCAGCAGTGCCACCAGCTCTTCGCTGCGCTTGCGCACGGCGGGGTCTTCGCTGTACTTGGCACTGTCCAGCTGCATGGCCACGTAGCTGGAGAAGGCACGGCCACCCTCGATCAGCGCCTTCATGGTCAGCAGCATGCGGCGCACGTCCGGGTGGACGATGATCGGGTCAGCGGCCTTGTCCTTGGCTTGCGGCCCGGTCGGGGCGCGGCTTTGCAGGCGGTCGCGGGCGTACTCCACGGCATTCTGGTAGGAGCGCTCGGCCGAGGCCAGGCCCTGGATACCAACACCCAGGCGCTCGTAGTTCATCATGGTGAACATGGCCGCCAGGCCCTTGTTCGGCTCACCGACGATATAGCCGACCGCTTCGTCGAAGTTCATCACGCAAGTGGCCGAGGCCTGGATACCCATCTTGTGCTCGATCGAGCCACAGGTGGCCGGGTTGCGCGCCCCCAGGCTGCCGTCTTCATTGACCAGGTACTTCGGCACCAGGAACAGCGAAATGCCTTTCGGCCCCGCCGGTGCGTCCGGCAGCTTGGCCAGCACCAGGTGGATGATGTTCTCGGTCAGGTCGTGCTCGCCGCCGGTGATGAAGATCTTGGTGCCGCTGACCTTGTAGCTGCCGTCGGCCTGGGGCTCGGCCTTGGTGCGGATGATGCCCAGGTCGGTACCGGCGTGCGGCTCGGTCAGGCACATGGAACCGGCCCACACGCCGGCGTACATGTTCGGCAGGTACTTTTCCTTCAGCGCTTCACTGGCGTGGGCATTGATCGACAGGCAGGCGCCGGCAGTCAGCATCGGGTACAGGCCGAAGGACAGGCTGGAGGCGTTGACCATTTCCTCGACCTGGGCCGAGATGACCTTGGGCATGCCCATGCCGCCGAACAGCGGGTCGCCGCCAACGCCCACCCAACCGCCTTCGGCGTAGGTGTTGTAGGCCTCGATGAAACCGGCCGGTGTGCGCACCGCGCCGTTGTCCCAGTGGCAACCCTCTTCATCCGCGGCGCGACTGAGCGGCGCAATGGATCTGGCAGTGACCTTGCCGGCTTCTTCCAGCACCGCCATGGCCGTGTCGGCATCGACAACCTCGGCCAGCCCAGGCAACTGCGCCCACTGCTCGGCCACGTTGAACACTTCATTCAGTACGAAGCGCATGTCGCGCAGGGGCGCTTTATATTCAGCCATGACAACCTCTCGCTAGTCGGGTCGGGGCGGTCTCGGGGAACCGCGACACTGGGTTGCAGGCAGTGTAACCGAACAACTTTTACGAGACATAGGGTCATCACTAGACCGTACAGTCTATTTCGGTCACGCCGTGCGTACTGCCCCTCGCTGCGATTGTTGCCCATGCACCATGACACAATTGCGCCCCGCGCCCTTGGCGCTGTACAGCGCCTGGTCGGCGGATTTCAGCACGGCTTCGGGGTTACGATGATCGGCCTGGCGCTCGGCCACGCCGATGCTGATGGTGACCGACACCGTGCCGCCACTGCTGCCCGCCCGCCGTTGGCGCCCGGTGGTATCGTCCTGCGGGCGGTTGTGCTGGTCGCGCAGGTGCATCACGTAGTTGGCGATCACTTCGCGCACGGCCTCCACGTGCGGCACGCATTCCTCGGCGGTCTTGCCAGCAAACACCAAGGCGAATTCCTCGCCGCCATAGCGGTAGGCGCGGCCACCCCCGGTGACCTTGGACAGGCGGCTGGCAACCAGGCGCAGCACCTGGTCGCCGACGTCGTGGCCGTGGGTGTCGTTGAATTTCTTGAAGTGGTCGACATCGGTCATGGCGATCACATAGTTGCGCCCCAGGCGCTGCATGCGCTCGTTCAGCGCTCGGCGCCCCGGCAGGCCGGTCAGCTCGTCGCGGAAGGCCATCTGGTAGGCCTCGTGCGCCACCGCTGCGGCGATCATCAGCATCACCTGGCTGCACATGATGTTCAGGGTGAACGGCAGGATGAAGGTTTGCGGCAGCATCCAGAAGATGCCCAGCAGGCCCATCACCTGCGCAGCGTGCAGCGGCCGTGGCGCACGCAGGTATTGCACCACCAGCAGGATGAATACGCCGAGGAACAGCGGGTAGACCATCTGGATCAGGCTCATCCACTGGCCATGCAAGGTTGGCCAGCGGATTTCCGCCAACCAGGTCAGCAGCGCTTCGGGGTAGCTTTGCTCCAGGGCCACTGCCACGCTGCCCACGGCAAACAGCACGGCGCCACGGGCGACCAGGTCCTGCAGCAGGTGGGTGCGCTCCTGCCAGGCACCATACAGCCCGAACAGGGTGGGCAGCAGCAGGCACACCAGGTGGAAGATCACCGCCGCGTCCTCGCGCACGCGGCCATGGTCACGGTAGAAGTCGGTCTGGGTGTCGAGCAGGTAGTAGGCGATGTACACCGTGAGCATCAGGAACAGCTCGCGCTGGCGACGGTACACCGCACAGTAGGCTCCGCCCAGCAGCAGGACCAAGGTGGGCAGGACGTTGAACAGCGATGTGAAAAAGACACTGAGGTCTCTCACATAGGCCGCGGCGAGGCCTGCCAGCAAAAGAATCAGCGAAGGCAGGAAGTGGCTCGCGCGAACAGCGTTAAAACGAAACAAGGGTAATCTCCAACCCGGCAGATCAATGGTGGCATTGTGCCCTTACTTCATCGGCAGTGCACATGAACAGTTGAATATGCGGATGGAATGAACAGGAAATTCCGGCGTGCACGCTATCTCTTGTGGGAGCGGGCATGCCCGCGAAACAGGCGACGCGGTGGCTGGCACCGGCTTTGCCGGTGTTCGCGGCGGTTCGACGCCTCGACACGCCCGCTCCCACAGGGATCGCGTGCAGCCCCAAATGCAAAAACCCGCCCGCCGGTAAGGGCAGGCGGGTTTCGTTTACAGCGGCAGGATCAGTACGACAGGCCGAAGTGCTCTTCGTCCATCGCCATCAGGTTGTTGGCACCCGACAGCATGGTCGCCACGTGGGTACGGGTACGCGGCAGGATGCGCTGGAAGTAGAAGCGCGCGGTCTGCAGCTTGGCGGTGTAGAACGCTTCATCGCTGGTGCCGGCAGCCAGTTTCTCGGCCGCCAGGCGGGCGATGTCGGCCCAGAAGTAGGCCAGGCAGGCGTAGCCGGAATACATCAGGTAATCGACCGAGGCCGCACCCACTTCTTCGCGGTCTTTCATGGCGGCCATACCCACTTTCATGGTCAGCTCGCCCCATTCCTTGTTCAGCGCCGCCAGCGGTTCGACGAACTCCTTGACCGCTTCGTTGCCTTCCTGCGCCTGGCAGAACTTGTGCACGATCTTGGTGAAGCCCTTCAGCGCTTCGCCCTGGGTCATCAGCACCTTGCGGCCGAGCAGGTCCAGGGCCTGAATGCCGGTGGTGCCTTCGTACAGCATGGAAATGCGGCTGTCGCGCACGTTCTGCTCCATGCCCCACTCGGCGATGAAGCCGTGGCCACCGTAGATCTGCACGCCATGGTTGGCGGCTTCGAAGCCGACCTCGGTCATGAACGCCTTGGCGATCGGGGTCAGGAACGCCAGCAGGGCATCGGCCTTCTTGCGCTCTTCTTCATCCTGGCTGTACTTGACGATGTCCACCTGCTTGGCAGTGAAGTACACCATCGCGCGGTTGCCTTCGGCGAAGGCCTTCATGGTCAGCAACATGCGACGCACGTCCGGGTGGACGATGATCGGGTCAGCAGCCTTGTCCGGTGCTTTCGGGCCGGTCAGGGAACGCATCTGCAGGCGCTCACGGGCGTACTTCAGGCCACCCTGGAACGCTACTTCGGCGTGGGCCAGGCCTTGCAGCGCGGTACCCAGGCGAGCGGTGTTCATGAAGGTGAACATGCAGTTCAGACCTTTGTTGGCCGGGCCGATCAGGTAGCCGGTAGCGCCGTCGAAGTTCATCACGCAGGTGGCGTTGCCGTGGATACCCATCTTGTGTTCGATCGAGCCGCAGCTCACGCCATTGCGCTCGCCCACACCGCCTTCGGCGTTGGGCAGGAACTTCGGCACGATGAACAGCGAGATGCCCTTGGTGCCGGCCGGTGCGTCCGGCAGGCGGGCCAGGACGATATGGACGATGTTGTCGGCCATGTCGTGCTCACCGGCAGAAATGAAGATCTTGGTGCCCGACACCTTGTAGCTGCCGTCGGCCTGTGGCTCGGCCTTGGTGCGCAGCATGCCCAGGTCGGTACCGCAGTGCGGCTCGGTCAGGCACATGGTACCGGTCCACTCGCCGGATACCAGCTTGGTCAGGTAGGTGTGCTGCTGCTCGGCAGTACCGTGCGCAGAGATGGTGTTCATCGCGCCGTGCGACAGGCCCGGGTACATGCCCCACGACCAGTTCGAACCGCCGACCATTTCGCTCAGGGCCAGGCCCAGCGACTCCGGCAGGCCTTGGCCGCCGTGCTCGACGTCATGCGCCAGGCTCGGCCAGCCGCCTTCGACGAACTGCTGGTAGGCCTCTTTGAAGCCGGTAGGGGTTTTCACGCCCGATTCGCTCCAGGTGCAACCTTCCTGGTCACCCACGCGGTTCAGCGGCGACAGCACCTGCTCACAGAACTTCGCGCCTTCTTCGAGGATCGCGTCGACCATGTCGGGCGTGGCGTCCTGGCAACCCGGCAGGCTCTGATAGTGCGCCTCATAGCCGAGCAGCTCGTCGCGAACGAAGCGGATATCACGCAAGGGGGCTTTGTAATCAGGCATTGCGATGAACCTCTAGGTGAGTTCTGTGGGGTGACCCGCACTTGGCGGCCGTCGATCAAACAGTTGTTTGAAACTTACGTTTAGCTCCGCCTTATGTCAAGGATGGACTATGGTGCCATTTACGCCACGAAAAATGGCATTCATGCCAAGCCTTGAAAAATAAAGACGCCCCTGTGGGAGCGGGCGTGCCCGCGAAAGGGTCAGGCCAGGCAGTAGAGGTGCCTGATCTGACGCATTCGCGGGCACGCCCGCTCCCACAGGGGCTGCGTGTAAATCGGGTGAGCGCCCTGTCAGGCGTAGGTGTCGATGATCCGGCCGAGCATTTCGTCGGATGCCTTGGCGACCTTTGCGCCAAGCTCGACTTCGAGTTTGCCCACGGCCAGCTGCACGGTGCTGGTGGCCAGGTCCATCTGCTGGCTGCGGTCGACCGCGCGCAGGCGTTCGGCCTGAAAATCGCTGGACTGGCTGGTGGCGCTACGTTCGGCGGTGGTGCTGGCGATCTGGCTGGCGGCCTGATCGACGCGGTTCTGGCCGGTCTGGATTGCGCTCAGGCCCGCGTAGTAGGCGGAGCTACCGGTGATTTCCATGTCAGGACTCCATTGACGCTGGATGACGAACAGGCCCAATTAAAGCAGGCCAGGGGTGAAAAGGCCCGTTTAAATCCCTAATGGCCTGGTGCCATTTGATAGGCCTTGGGTATTCCTGTACCGGCCTCTTCGCGGGCTTGCCCGCTCCCACAGGGTCCGCACAATAGCTGGACCCTGCGCTGTACCTGTGGGAGCGGGCAAGCCCGCGAAAGGGCCTGGCCTGGAAACGGCTAATCCAGCAGATCCAGCTGAAGGTGTTCAGCCACCATGTCGGCACTGGCCTGCTTCAATTTGGGCACCCGCCCCAGGCATGGCGCCGGCAAACGCTCGGCCAGGCTAGCCAGGTTCTCTTCCAGGCGCGAAGTACGCGGCTCGATGATGTTCGCCACCCATCCCGCCAATTGCAGCCCGTCACGGGCAATCGCTTCGGCGCTGAGCAAGGCGTGGCTGATGCACCCCAGTCGCACCCCCACCACCAGGATCACCGGCAGCTTCAAGGCAATGGCCAGATCGGACAAGTTGGCCTGCCCCGACAACGGCACGCGCCAGCCACCGGCCCCCTCGATCAGGGTGAAGTCGGCATTTTGTTGCAGCACATTGCGCATCGCCGCCAACAGCTCCGGCACGGCAAGCGTTACTCCCGCCTCGCGCGCTGCCACATGGGGTGCGATAGCCGGTTCGAAGGCAAACGGGTTGACCTGTTCGTAGGGCAGCTTGATCGTGCTTTCATCGATCAGCGCCTGGGCGTCACTGTTGCGCAAGCCTTTCGGTGTCATCGTGCAACCGGAGGCCACCGGCTTGGCCCCCAGCGTGCTCATGCCCTGCAACCGTGCCGCATGCAACAGCCCGGCAGCGATGGTGGTCTTGCCAACATCGGTATCGGTACCGGCAATGAAATAGGCCTGGCTCATCTCGCTCCCCTTACACCTGTGGCTTGCGCAACAAACCATAGACCACCTGATAGGTGGCTGGCAGCCCCTCAGGCTGGCGAAATGCCTCATAAGCCTGCAGCAGGCCCTGCATGCGTGCCCGACCAGTAAGCCCGGAAGGCCGGCCAGGGTTCAGGTTGTGGGCGCCGAGGGCCTTGAGTTCATGGGTCAGGCTGCGTACATCCGGGTAGTGCAACACGTGCGGGCAGCGCTGCAGCCCCAGCTGTTCGAAGCCGCTGGCTGCGCACAGGCGCTGATAGTCCTCGAAACGGCGGAAGCGGTTCACATGCACCAGGCCATCCACCGCCTGCCAACTGGCGCGCAGTTCATCGAGGGTACCCACACACAGGCTACTGAAGGCCAGCACGCCGCCCGGGCGCAGCACTCGCAGCGCTTCTGCCAGCACGCTGGCGAACTGGTCGCACCACTGCACGGCCAGGCTGGTGAACACCAGGTCGACGCTGGCATCACGCAGCGGCAAACGCTCGGCGTCACCGGCCACGTGATAGAGCGCCCCGCCCTGTTCGTTGCGGGCATGGCACAACATGCCCTCGGCGATATCCACCGCCACACCGCTGGCCTGGGTGAAACGCTCGGCCAGCGCCCGGCTGAAATGGCCGGTGCCGCTGCCCAGGTCCAGCCAGCGTGACGGCTGCAGGCCTTCCGGCAACTGCTCCAGCAAGCTCGAACCCACCGCGCGCTGCAAGGCTGCCACGCTGTCGTAGCTGGCTGCGGCGCGGGAGAACGAGGCCGCTACCTGGCGCTTGTCGGGCAGCGCGCCGGGCAGGGTCGGACGGGAAAGGTCAGTCATCGCCACTCTCATGCAGGAAACTTTTGATGCCCGCCGCCAGTTCCTGCGGGTACTCCAGCAGGAACGCGTGGGAACTGTCTTCGACCAGGCCCACTTCCACATCGGGCAGCAGCTCGCTCAGCGCTTTTGCCGCCTCTGCCGGCACCAGCGCATCGCTGCCGGCGAACAGGTGCAACTGCGGGCCACCGTAGGCCTGCAGTGCTTCGCGGGTGTCCAGCTTGGCCAGCACCTCAAGGCCGGTGGCCAGGTACAGCGGGTCGGTGTCCGGCACGCCGACACCCAGCTGGCGCAGCAGGGTACGCGGTTGCAGGGCACCGTCGCTGCACAAGGTACGGAAGCGCTTCAGGGTAACCTGGGTATGGCTGCGGCAGCCGTCGAGGAAGGTGCCGAAAGTGTCTTCCGCCATGCCGTGGGGCCAGTCGGGGCGAGCAACGAAACTGGGGTTGCTGGCCAGGGTCAGCAGGCCGCAGCAATGGTCGCCGCGCTTGTGCGCCAGCGCGCTGGCCAGCATGCCGCCTAACGACCAGCCGCCCAGCCAGACATCGCTCGGCAGCTTGCGGTCGAGATGGTCGACCCAGGCCTGCACATCGCTGTGGGCCAGTTCCGGCAAGGGCATCAGCTCTACCTGCAGGCGGGCGTCCTGGGCACGCAGGCTGGCGGCCAGCGGCTCCAGGGAAGCAGTGCCCAGCCCCCAGCCGGGCAACAGAACAAGTCGATTACGCATCGGCGCTCTCCAACTGTGGATAACACTCGGCCAATGCATTCAACAATAGCTGCACCTGCGCCTCGCTGTGCGCGGCGCTCAATGTCACCCGCAGGCGTGCGCTGCCCGCCGGCACGGTGGGCGGGCGGATGGCCGTCACCAGCAAGCCGCGCTCGCGCAGCATGCGTGACAGGCGCAGGGCCTGTGCGCTGTCGCCGATGACGATCGGCTGGATCGGCGTCGGGCTGTCCATCAATGCCAGGCCGATCTGCTGTGCGCCTTCACGGAACTGGCGGATCAGCGCGGCCAGGTGCTCGCGGCGCCAGGCCTCGCGGCGCAGCAGTTCCAGGCTCTTGAGGGTGGCGCAGGCCAGCGCCGGTGGCTGGCTGGTGGTGTAGATGTACGGGCGGGCGAACTGCACCAGCGCCTCGATCAGTTCTTCGCTGCCAGCCACAAAGGCGCCAGCGGTACCACAGGCCTTGCCCAGCGTACCGATCAACACCGGCACATCTTCAACGCCCAGGCCGAAGTGCTCGACGATACCGCCACCCTGGGTGCCGAGGGTGCCCAGGCCATGGGCATCATCGACCATCAGCCAGGCACCGCGGGCGCGGGCGACATCGGCCAGCGCCGGCAGGTCGGCCAGGTCGCCGTCCATGCTGAACACGCCATCGGTCACTACCAGGGTATTGCCGACGGCCTTGTCCAGGCGGCTGGCCAGGCTGGCCGGGTCGTTGTGCAGGTAGCGGTTGAAACGGGCGCCGCTGAGCAACCCGCCATCCAGCAGCGAAGCGTGGTTCAGGCGGTCCTGCAGCACCGTGTCGCCCTGCCCCACCAGCGCGGTGATGGCGCCCAGGTTGGCCATGTAGCCGGTGGAGAACAGCAGCGCGCGCGGGCGCCCGGTGAGTTCGGCCAGGGCCTCTTCCACCTGGTGATGCGGTGTACTGTGGCCGATCACCAGGTGCGAGGCACCGCCACCGACACCCCAGCGCTCGGCGCCGACCTGCCAGGCGGCAATCACCTCGGGGTGGTTGGCCAGGCCCAGGTAGTCATTGCTGCAGAAGGCCAGCAAGCGCTGGCCATCGACCACCACTTCCGGCCCCTGCGGGCTTTCCAGTAGTGGCCGCTGCCGATACAGGTCTGCGGCGCGCCGTTCGGCCAGGCGCGCTGCCAGGTCGAAGGCCATTTCAGGCTGTCGCGGCGTTGTAGAACATCTCGCTGCTGCGCTGCTCGACCAGCGCCTGCTCGATGGCCGCCTGGTGCACTTCGTCGGCGTGCTCTTCACGCGCTTCGGGTTTGATGCCCAGGCGTGCGAACAGCTGCATGTCCTTGTCGGCCTGCGGGTTGGCGGTGGTCAGCAGTTTTTCGCCGTAGAAGATCGAGTTGGCGCCAGCCATGAAGGCCAGGGCCTGCATCTGCTCATTCATCTGCTCGCGGCCGGCGGACAGGCGCACGTGGGACTTGGGCATGAGGATACGGGCCACGGCCAGCATGCGGATGAAGTCGAACGGGTCGACGTCCTCTTCCTCTGCCAGCGGCGTGCCGGCCACCTTGACCAGCATGTTGATCGGCACCGATTCCGGGTGCTCGGGCAGGTTGGCCAGCTGGATCAGCAGGCCGGCGCGGTCGTCCAGCGACTCGCCCATGCCGAGGATGCCGCCGGAGCAGATCTTCATCCCGGCATCGCGCACGTAGGCCAGGGTCTGCAGGCGCTCGCTGTAGGTGCGGGTGGTGATGATGCTGCCGTAGAACTCCGGCGAGGTGTCGAGGTTGTGGTTGTAGTAGTCCAGGCCAGCCTGGGCCAGGGCCTTGGTCTGCTCCTGGTCGAGCTTGCCGAGGGTCATGCAGGTTTCCAGGCCCATGGCCTTGACGCCTTTGACCATCTCCAGCACGTAGGGCATGTCTTTGGCCGACGGGTGCTTCCACGCCGCGCCCATGCAGAAGCGGGTAGAACCGATGGCTTTGGCGCGGGCAGCTTCTTCCAGCACCTTCTGCACTTCCATCAGCTTCTGTTTTTCCAGCCCGGTGTTGTAGTGGCCGGACTGTGGACAATATTTGCAATCTTCCGGGCAGGCGCCGGTCTTGATCGACAGCAGGGTCGAAACCTGCACGCGGTTCGGGTCGAAATGCGCGCGGTGCACGGTCTGCGCCTGGAACAGCAGGTCATTGAACGGTTGCTGGAACAGCGCCTTGACCTCGGCCAGGGACCAGTCGTGACGTGTTGTTGCAGTTGTGCTGGCGCTCATTGGCGTTTCCTTGTTTAGGCTGAAGCAGGCGCCGGGACAGGAAAGCCCGCCAGCGCATCACGGATAACTCGCATAGTCATGGAAGGCCTATGAACTGTCAACCACACTGGAAAAGACTGGTTTACAAGTGCTCACTTATTAACCAATCATGTTTACTGTGCGATGAACCTGCCGAGCAGGCCTACCCGCTGTGCGTCGCCTGCGAGCAGGAACTGCCCTGGCTGGGCGATCATTGCCTGCGCTGCGCCCTGCCGTTGCCCATGGCCGGCCTGACTTGCGCCCAGTGCCAGCGCCGCGCACCGGCCTTCGAGCAGGTGCTTGCACTGTGGCATTTCGGCTTTCCGGTGGACACGCTGATCAGCCGTTTCAAGCACAACCGCCAGTGGCCCTTGGGGCGCCTGATGGCCGAATTGCTCGCGCATGGGCTGCTGCACCGCTTTACCGAAGGGCTGCCGCGCCCCGACCTGTTGTT
The DNA here is from genome assembly GCF_002453565.1 of Pseudomonas sp. UBA6753. Lineage (NCBI taxonomy): Bacteria > Pseudomonadati > Pseudomonadota > Gammaproteobacteria > Pseudomonadales > Pseudomonadaceae > Pseudomonas > Pseudomonas sp. UBA6753. The sequence goes on from NZ_DKHD01000033.1 coordinate 85,238, forward strand.
GCCTGTACCCTTGGCCAAACGTCGACTTCGGGAGCGGGGGTTCAACCAGGCGGGGATGCTCGGGCGCTGGCTGTCGTCGCACCTGGGGGTACGTTGCGACGAGCGGCTACTGTTGCGTACACGGGAGACACCTGCGCAGCAACAACTGGACGCCAAGGCCAGGCGACGCAACTTGCGCCAGGCGTTTACCGTCACGGGCAAGCTGACGGGCAAGCACGTCGCCATTGTCGATGACGTGTTGACCACCGGTGCGACCGCGCAGGCGGTTGCCCAAGTGCTGCGCAAGGCCGGTGCGCGGCGGGTGGATGTGTATTGCCTGGCGCGCACGCCCAAGCCGGGGTATGTATGACGTGTGGGAGCGGCCTTTCGCGACACAAGGCCGCTCCCACACAAGCTACACTTCGCTGCCACTTACAATGACCGAATGCCCATGCCCCTGCCCCCCCACCTCACCCAGCATATCGCCCGCCGCCCCCAGCGCATCGCGCTGCTGCAGCACATTGCCGAAGAAGGTTCGATCACCCGCGCCGCCAAGGCTGCGGGCATCAGCTACAAGGCCGCCTGGGACGCCATCGACGAACTCAACAACCTGGCCAGCCAGCCCCTCGTCGAGCGCAGTACCGGCGGGCGTGGTGGCGGTGGTGCCCGTCTGTCGCCAGAAGGCCAGCGGGTGCTGCGCCTGTATCAGAGGCTGCAGGCCCTTCAGGCGCAAATCCTCGAAGCGGCCGAGGAGTCCAGCGACCTCGACCTGCTCGGCCGGCTGATGCTGCGTACCAGCGCGCGCAACCAGTTGCAGGGCCAGGTCAGCGGCCTGCGCCGCGAGGGACGGCATGATCGCGTCAGCCTGGCGTTGGGCGGAGGGTTGGAGATCGAGGCGCTGATCACCCACGACAGCACCGCACGGCTGGAGTTGACGCTGGGGACGACGGTAGTGGCGCTGCTCAAGGCAGGGTGGGTGAGGTTGCTGGCCGACGAGGAAAAGGCCGAAGTGGGTAGCAATTGCCTGCGGGCGACGGTGGAGGAGGTGCTGGCGGAGGCTGATGGGCCTGGTGAGGTCCGGTTGGCGTTGGGGAATGGGCAGACGTTGTGTGCGTTTGCCGAGACGGATTGGTTGGCTGGGCAGCGGGTGGCAGCAGGCAGTTCGGTGCGGGTTCAATTTCATCCCTCTTATGTATTGCTTGGGGTTCCTGCATAGCCAGGCCGCGCTTTGCGCGGTTCGCGGGCTTGCCCGCTCCCACAGGGACCGCGCAGCCGCCAGGGAAACCTGTGGGAGCGGGTTTACCCGCGAAGAGGCCGGTACAGGCATAACGGGTTACCATGGCCCCCACGCCGCCTACCCCCGGAGCCACCATGTCCCACCCCTTCGACACCCTCACCCCCGACCTGGTCCTGGACGCCGTGGAAAGCCTGGGCTTTCTCAGCGATGCCCGGGTGCTGGCGCTGAACAGCTACGAAAACCGCGTCTACCAGGTGGGCATCGAGGGCGCGCAACCGCTGATCGCCAAGTTCTACCGCCCAGGCCGCTGGAGCGACGCGGCCATCCTCGAAGAGCACAGCTTCACCGCCGAACTGGCCGATTGCGAAGTGCCGGTGGTCGCACCGCTGCAGCACGACGGCCGCACCCTGTTCGAACACCAGGGCTTCCGCTTCACCCTGTTCCCCCGCCGCGGCGGCCACGCGCCAGAGCCGGGCAACCTCGACCAGCTCTACCGCCTCGGCCAGTTGCTCGGCCGCCTGCACGCCGTGGGCGCCAGCAAACCGTTCGAGCACCGCGAAGCGCTGGCTGTGGACAATTTCGGCCATGCATCGCTGAATACCCTGCTGGAAGGCGACTTCGTCCCCCGCGAACTGCTGCCTGCGTTCGAATCGGTGGCGCGCGACCTGCTCAAGCGGGTGGAGGACATCTATGCCCGCACGCCGCACCAGCTCATCCGCCTGCATGGCGACCTGCACCCCGGCAACCTGATGCACCGCGACGAGGTGTACCACGTGGTCGACCTCGACGACTGCCGCATGGGCCCGGCGGTGCAGGACCTGTGGATGATGCTGGCCGGCAGCCGCGAGGAGCGTCTGGGGCAACTTGCCGAACTGATCGACGGCTACAACGAGTTCCACGACTTCGACCCGCGCGAGCTGGCCCTGATCGAGCCCCTGCGCGCCCTGCGCCAGCTGCACTACAGCGCCTGGCTGGCGCGGCGCTGGGACGACCCGGCATTCCCGCCGAGCTTCCCCTGGTTCGGCCAGCCACGCTACTGGGGAGACCAGATCCTCGCCTTGCGCGAGCAAATGGCCGCACTGGATGAAGCGCCGCTGAAATTGTTCTAGAAGCACGCCCGCCTCTGTCTACAATAGGCGTCGCTTTATTTAGCTACCTAAGCAAGGATTCTGCATGCACGCCGCAAACCCGCGTCGCGGGTACCTACTGGGCCTCAGCGCCTACATCATCTGGGGGCTGTTCCCCCTGTACTTCAAGGCAATCCAGAGCGTCCCGGCGGTGGAGATCATTGTCCACCGGGTGCTCTGGTCGGCTTTGTTCGGCTCATTGCTGCTACTGGTGTGGAAACACCCAGGCTGGTGGCGTGAACTGCGTGACAACCCGCGCCGGCTGGGCATCCTGGCCCTGAGCGGGGCGCTGATCGCCGGCAACTGGCTGACCTACGTATGGTCGGTGAACAACGGGCGCATGCTCGAGGCCAGCCTGGGTTACTACATCAACCCACTGATCAATGTGCTGCTGGGCATGCTGATTCTCGGCGAGCGCCTGCGCCGCCTGCAGTGGCTGGCCGTGGCCATGGCCGCCGTGGGTGTGGCCCAGCAGGTGTGGCAGGTGGGCAGCCTGCCATGGGTGTCGCTGGTACTGGCGCTGAGCTTCGGCTTCTATGGGCTGATTCGCAAACAGGCACCGGTCGCGGCACTGCCGGGCCTGGTGGTGGAAACCTGGATGCTGGTACCGCTGGCCCTTGGCTGGCTGTTGCTGCACCCGGCGGCGACAAGTGCCCAGGGCGCGTTCTACAGCAGCAGCGAAGCGTTGTGGCTGATGGCTGCGGGGCCGGTGACACTGGTGCCGCTGGTGTGCTTCAACGCTGCCGCGCGGCACTTGCCGTACACCACGCTGGGCTTCCTGCAGTACCTGGCGCCGACCCTGGTGCTGCTGCAGGCGGTGCTGCTGTTCGATGAGCACTTGTCGTCGAGCAACTTGGTGGCGTTCATGTTCATCTGGGCGGGTTTGGCGATTTACAGCGTCGATGCGTGGGTCAGTTTGCGCAAGCGCAGCTGATCAAAAAATGACCATAACTCTGCAGGCCTTATGATTCGTGGCCTGCAGAGACATCTCCAAAGGTTATCCACACCCTCGTCCCCGTGCTTTGTGCACAAGCTGCTGATTTTTGGGTGTTTTTTGATCAAAGCCGTGTAAGGCGCGCGCCGCCTGGGCTGGAGAGGGGAACCCCCAGGTTATCCACAGGGCCTTCCCCGTGATATCGGGATAACCGCAGGGGGCTGCTTTGCAGCCCTTTCGCCGGCAAGCCAGCTCCCACAGGGATAGCGCATGGCTTGAGGTCAATGCGGTCGAGGTGGGAGCTGGCTTGCCGGCGAAAAGGCCGCAACGCGGCCCCGGCAATCTCGGATCAATCCTCCGGCCGCAGCTTCAACTCCACCATCAAGTCGTCCGCCAGGCTCTCCAGCTTCTGCTGCAGTTCTTCGAGCGGCAGAGTCAACGGCAAAGCCAACAACGCATCTGCATGAAACAACGGCTCGCTGCTCATCGGTGCCGGCCGCACTTCTGTTGAAAACCGCTCGACGTTCACCTGCAATTCAGCCAGCAAGCGGGTGATATCACGCACGATCCCCGGCCGGTCATTACCTACCAGCTCCATGGCAATCGGCTTCCAGGTACACGACGGCTCGATGCCGCTCTCGGCGATGAGCACGCGAATGTCATATCGAACCAACCCCTGCAGCGAAGCCACCAGCTCGTCATAGTTTTCCGCCGGCACCGCCACCCGCAGGATGCCGGCAAACTGCCCGGCCATGCGCGACATGCGGCTTTCCAGCCAGTTGCCACTGTGGTCGGCGATGCACTGGGCAATGCGCTCGACCTGGCCGGCCTTGTCAGGGGCAATCACAGTCAGTACAAGATGATCCACAAGCCCTTCCTCGTGTCGGACCGCGCCGTGCGGCAGAAAATCGGGGGATCGACTCAGTATAGGCAAGGCGCGGCAACCTGCCGCAGGGCAATCCGCATAACGAATCGTGTACTGTTTCAAGATTTATCTGGAACAATCCACCTGTTTTTTGCGAACATACTCACTCCCAGCGTGACCATACGCGACCAACGGGTCGCATAACGGCGCTTTTAGTCTGATTTTGCCCCGCCTACTGCTTCATGTAGTATCCCGTGGCGCGGACTACAAAACGTCGTTTGGATGTCTGCCAAGGCGCCTGTGAAAATACGCACACTGTCTGCCAGCCGGTCTGGCAGGCCGCACCCAGCCGCGCTCGGGGCTTTACTCGGGGGCATGCACTGGTGCCGTGTTTAGAGAAGCGCTACAGGCTTAATACAGAAGAGCGAAATAGCTGAGCAGAGTGAGGCAAGCAATGACTGGATACGTTCAAGTCGGTGGCCTTCAGGTCGCCAAGGTCCTGTACGACTTCGTGAACAACGAAGCCATCCCAGGGACCGGCATCGTCGCCGAGCAGTTCTGGGCGGGTGCAGAGAAGATCATCAATGACCTCGCTCCAAAAAACAAAGCCCTGCTCGCCAAGCGCGACGAGCTGCAAGCCAAGATCGACGCCTGGCACCAGGCACGCAAAGGCCAGGCCCACGACGCCGTAGCCTACAAAAGCTTCCTCCAGGAAATCGGCTACCTGCTGCCACAAGCCGACGATTTCCAGGCCACCACCCAGAACGTGGACGAAGAAATCGCCCACATGGCCGGCCCGCAGCTGGTCGTACCGGTGATGAACGCCCGCTTCGCCCTGAACGCCGCCAACGCCCGTTGGGGTTCGCTGTACGACGCGCTGTATGGCACCGATGCCATCAGCGATGAAGGCGGCGCCGAGAAAGGCCAAGGCTACAACAAGGTACGTGGCGACAAGGTCATTGCCTTCGCCCGCGCCTTCCTCGACGAAGCCGCGCCACTGGCGGCCGGCTCGCACGTCGACTCCACCGGCTACCGCATCGAAGGCGGCAAGCTGGTAGTTGCCCTGAAAGGTGGCAGCAACAGCGGCCTGCGTGACGACGCCCAGCTGATCGGCTTCCATGGCGATGCCGCCGCGCCGACTGCCGTGCTGCTCAAGCACAACGGCCTGCACTTCGAAATCCAGGTCGATGCCAGCACCCCGGTCGGCAGCACCGACGCCGCCGGCGTGAAAGACATCCTGATGGAATCGGCGCTGACCACCATCATGGACTGCGAAGACTCGGTTGCCGCCGTCGACGCCGACGACAAGGTGATCGTCTACCGCAACTGGCTGGGCCTGATGAAAGGCGACCTGGCCGAAAGCGTGAGCAAAGGTGGCAAGACCTTCACCCGCACCATGAACCCGGACCGCGAGTACGCCGCGCCCAACGGCGGCAGCGTGACCCTGCACGGTCGTTCGCTGCTGTTCGTGCGCAACGTTGGCCACCTGATGACCAACCCGGCGATCCTCGACGCACAAGGCAACGAAATCCCCGAAGGCATTCAGGACGGTCTGTTCACCAACCTGATCGCCCTGCACAACCTCAATGGCAACACCAGCCGCAAGAACACCCGCACCGGCAGCGTATACATCGTCAAGCCGAAGATGCACGGCCCGGAGGAAGTAGCCTTCGCCGCCGAAATCTTCAGCCAGGTCGAAGACCTGCTGGGCATGAAGCGCAACACCGTCAAGGTCGGCATCATGGACGAGGAGCGCCGTACCACGGTCAACCTCAAGTCGTGCATCAAGGCCGCAGCCGAGCGCGTGGTGTTCATCAACACCGGCTTCCTCGACCGCACCGGCGATGAAATCCACACCTCGATGGAAGCCGGCGCCGTGGTGCGCAAGGGCGCCATGAAGAACGAGAAGTGGATCGGTGCCTACGAGAACAACAACGTCGATGTCGGCCTGGCCACCGGCCTGCAAGGCCGTGCGCAGATCGGCAAAGGCATGTGGGCCATGCCCGACCTGATGGCGGCCATGCTCGAGCAGAAGATCGCCCACCCGCTGGCCGGTGCCAACACCGCCTGGGTGCCGTCGCCGACCGCCGCCACCCTGCATGCCCTGCACTACCACAAGGTGGACGTACAGGCGCGTCAGCGTGAACTGGCTTCGCGTACCCCGGCGTCGGTGGACGACATCTTGGCCATCCCGCTGGCCGCCGACACCAACTGGTCGGCCGAAGAGATCCGCAACGAACTGGACAACAACGCCCAGGGCATCCTCGGCTACGTGGTGCGCTGGATCGACCAGGGTGTGGGTTGCTCGAAGGTGCCGGACATCAACAACGTCGGCCTGATGGAAGACCGCGCCACCCTGCGCATTTCGGCCCAGCTGCTGGCCAACTGGCTGCGCCATGGCGTGGTCAGCCAGGAGCAGGTGCTGGAAAGCCTCAAGCGCATGGCCGTGGTGGTCGACCAGCAGAACGCCGGCGACGCCCTGTATCGCCCGATGGCACCGAACTTCGACGACAACGTCGCGTTCCAGGCTGCGGTAGAGCTGGTGGTGGAAGGTGGCAAGCAGCCGAACGGCTATACCGAGCCGGTACTGCACCGCCGTCGCCGCGAGTTCAAGGCGCGTAACGGGCTGTAAGCGACATCTGCAACAGGGGGCCGCTTTGCGGCCCAATCGCCGGCAAGCCAGCTCCCACAGGGACTGCACAGGCCTCAAAGGCTGTGCGGTCCCTGTGGGAGCTGGCTTGCCGGCGATGAGGCCGGAACAGGCTCCTCAGCTAAGCGATCTGCAGTTCTTTCTTAACCAGCTCCAGCAGCCTGTCCAGGTCGACCGGTTTCAGAAGAAAATCCACAACCCCCAGGTGCATCACGTCCACCGCCTCTTTCACATCGGTATCGCCCGACACCACGATGATCGACAACGCCGCCCGTTCCGACTCGCGAATCTGCCGGATCAGGTCCAGGCCATCCTCGGGCTGCATGCGTAAATCCGTGATCATCAAGCCGATTCGTTGCTGGTAGTGCAGATATAGCCTGGCTTCCTTGGCCCCATCCGCTCCGACACAGTCGATCCCCCGGCTTTTCAGGTACATGATCAGCGCCTCACGGTTCACTGCATTGTCATCCACCACCAGCACCAACGGCTTGGCTGCCACAGGCGCACTTACGACTGCCAATGCCTCGCGCTCGGCGTCGCTCAGGATGTCGTGTTGCTCAGGCATGCTCATCTCGTCAAAAAAATTCCGCTTCAGCATTAGGACCGCAGAACTTGCGTAACCCGGCTGGCCTTTCGTCGGGTCTTTGACAGGGGCGCTCATAGACTTACGTCCAATGGGCACCACCCCGCCGCAAGCCGACCATGGAGGCAGAGAACAACATGGCCGGCACCTATATATAGATATATATAGTTCGGCATAGCGATACGGTCAGTTTCATGAGCAAAAAGGACGCCTACACCCAGGCGGGCAGGACAGCAGTGCTGCAGAACATCCAGGGCACCTTGCAGTTCCTGCAGCGTTTTCCGCCGTTCAACCAGATGGAACACAGCCACCTGGCCTACCTGGTCGAACAGTGCCAGCTGCGCTTCTATGCCAGCGGCGAAAGCATCGTCAAACCTGCCGACGGGCCGGTCGAGCACTTCTACATCGTCAAGCAGGGCCGCGTGGTGGGTGAGCGCCAGCACCTGGTCAAGCCCGGTGTGGAGACCACCTTCGAAATTACCAGCGGCGAATGCTTCCCGCTGGCTGCCCTGCTCGGCGAGCGAGCGACCCGTACCGAGCACCTGGCCGGTGAGGACACCTTCTGCCTGCAGCTGAACAAGGCCGCGTTCATCCGTGTGTTCTCGATGTCGGAAGTGTTTCGGGATTTTGCCCTGCGCGGGGTCAGCAGCCTGCTCGACCAGGTCAACCAGCAGGTACGCCAGCGCGCGGTGGAAACCCTCGGCACCCAGTATTCGCTGAACACGCCACTGGGTGAACTGGCCATGCGCCACCCGGTGGTGTGCAGCCCCGACACGCCCCTGCGCGACGCCGTGCGGCTGATGCACGAGCAGCAGGTCGGCAGCATCGTGGTGGTCGACCCGCAGCGCTACCCCACCGGAATCTTCACCCTGCGCGACCTGCGCCAGGTGGTGGCGGCGGCCGATGCCGACCTGGGCGCGCCCATCGCGCGGCACATGACCGCCCAGCCGTTCTACCTCAGCCCCCAGGCCAGCGCCTTCGACGCAGCCATGGCCATGACCGAGCGGCATATCGCCCACGTATGCCTGGTGGAAAACCGACGCCTGTGCGGTGTGGTTTCGGAGCGCGACCTGTTCTCCCTGCAACGGGTCGATCTGGTGCACCTGGCGCGCACCATCCGCCATGCGCCACGCCTGGATACACTGGTCTCGCTGCGCGGCGAAATCAGCCAACTGGTCGAGCGCATGCTGGCCCATGGCGCGTCATCCACGCAGATCACCCAGATCATCACCCTGCTCAACGACCACACCGTGTGCCGGGTGATCGAACTGGCGCTGGCCGAGCGCGGTGACCCGGGCGTGCCGTTCAGCTGGCTGTGCTTTGGCAGCGAAGGGCGACGTGAACAAACCCTGCACACCGACCAGGACAACGGCATCCTCTTCGAAGCCGCCGACAGCGCCGAAGCCGACGCCATCCGCGCACGCCTGCTGCCGCTGGCGCAATACATCAACCAGTGCCTGGCCCAGTGTGGCTTCACCCTGTGCAAGGGCAACGTCATGGCCGGCAACCCCGAGCTGTGCCTGTCGCGCAGTGAGTGGGCGCGGCGTTTTGCCGGTTTTGTCCGGGAAGCCAGCCCGGAGAACCTGCTGGGCTCGAGCATCTATTTCGACCTGCGCGTAGTGTGGGGCGACGAGCAAGGTTGCGAGCAGCTGCGCCAAGGCCTGCTGGACCAGGTGGCCGACAACCGCATCTTCCAGCGCATGATGGCTGACAACGCCCTGCGCCAGCGCCCACCGGTGGGCCGCCTGCGCGAGTTCGTGCTGACCCGCCAGGGCAACGACAAGGCCGCCACCCTCGACCTCAAGGTCCAGGGCCTGACGCCCTTCGTCGATGGTGCCCGGCTGCTGGCCCTGGCCAACGGCATCGGTGCCTGCAATACCCTGGAACGCCTGCGCCAGCTGGTGGCCAAGGGCGTGATCGAGGCACTGGACGGCGCAGCGTATGAAGAGGCCTACCACTTCATCCAGCAAACCCGCATGCAGCAGCACCAGCGCCAGACCCGCGACAACCTGCCCTACTCCAACCGCCTGGATCCGGACAGCCTCAACCACCTGGACCGGCGCATCCTGCGCGAGTCTCTGCGCCAGGCCCAGCGCCTGCAAAGCAGCCTGGCCTTGCGGTACCAGCTATGAGCCTGTTCGCCTGGTTGCGCCCCAGTGCGCCCGAACTGGACCATGCCACGCGCCAGCGCCTGGCCCGGCTGCCCAAGGCCGCGCCCCTGGGGGTGTGTACCCTGCGCGAGCAGCGCTGGGTGGTGCTCGATTTGGAGACCAGCGGCCTGAACCCCAACCGTGACCAGGTGCTGTCGGTTGGCGCCGTGGCCATCGAAGATGGCGCCATCGACTTTGCCCAGCAGTTCGAACGCACCCTGCACCGGCCTTTGCAGAAGACCAACGCCAGCGTTCTGATCCATGGCCTGGGCCCGAGTGCCCTGGCTGCCGGTTGCGACCCGGCCGAGGCGTTGCTCGACCTGCTCGACTTCATTGGCAATAGCCCGGTGCTGGCATTCCACGCGCCGTTCGACCAGCGCATGCTGGCCCGTGCATTGAAGGAAAGCCTGGGCTATCGCTTGCACTCGCCCTTCCTGGATGTTGCCGAACTGGCACCGATGCTCAACCCCGACACAGTGCTGCGCGAGGCCGGGCTGGATGACTGGGTGGCGCGGTTTGGCCTGCAGGTAGAGGAGCGCCATCATGCCAGCGCCGATGCCCTGGTTACCGCCGAGCTGGCGCTGATCCTGTTCAGCCAGGCCCGGCGCCAGCAGCTGGACAGCCCGCTGCAGCTGGAGCAGCGCTTGCGCGGGTGGCGCAGGCGCAAGGTGCACAACCACGGCCTGTAGATTTGTATTGACCTGACAGGGCCAATCGCCGGCAAGCCAGCTCCCACAGGTACTGCACAAATTCCAGAATCAACGCGTTTCCTGTGGGAGCTGGCTTGCCGGCGATTGGCCACCTGCCTGTTCCATGATGGCCATCCGATAAGCGTCCATTGCACCCACCCCCTCCCCTCTGCAACAATCGCGAATAATTATCGTTAGTTAATGCATTCGTTCCGGGGGGACGCTGCTTGTCTTCTGCACAGAGCCCACACGCCGATCTGGTCGGTGCGCTGTACCGCGACCACCGCGGCTGGCTGCTCGCCTGGCTGCAACGCAGCATGGCCTGCCGCCAACGTGCCGAAGACCTGAGCCAGGACACCTTCGTGCGCCTGCTCGACCGTGAGCAACTGGATACGCCCCGCGAACCACGCGCGTTCCTGGCCGCCGTGGCCAAGGGCCTGATGTTCGACCACTTCCGCCGCGCCGCGCTGGAACAGGCCTACCTGGCCGAACTGGCCCTGATGCCGGAAGCCGAACAACCTTCCCCGGAAGTACAGCACCTGATCCTCGAAGACCTCAAGGCCATCGACCGCCTGCTCGGCAAGCTGTCGAGCAAAGCCCGTGCAGCATTCCTGCACAATCGCCTGGACGGTATGAACCATGCCGAAATCGCCGAGCGCATGGGGGTTTCGGTGTCGCGGGTGCGCCAGTACATCGCCCAGGGCATGCGCCAGTGCTACGTGGCCCTGTACGGGGAGCCGACGTGAGCAGCGCACCGGTTTCGTCCCGGGTGCTGGAAGCCGCCATTGCCTGGAAACTCAGCCTCGACAACGGCAGCGGCACACCCGACGAGCGCAGCGAATTCATGCGCTGGCATGCCGCCAGCGAGGAGCACGCCCGCGCCTGGCGCCAGCTCGGCGCCATGGACCAGCGTGTGAGCGCCGCTGCCGGCCCCGCACGCCAGGCCCTGCTGCAATCGCGCGCCGGCCTGCGCCGACGCATCGGCAAGGTCGGCGGCGGGCTGGCCGGCATGTTTCTTTTGGGCTCACTGCTGGCCTGGGTCGGCGCACCATCGCTGGCACCGAGCTACTGGCTGGCCGACCAGCGTACCGCCACCGGCGAACTGCGTACCCTGCGCCTGGAAGACGGCACCTTGCTGAGCCTGAACAGCCACACTGCCGTGGATATCGACTACGCCGGCGAGCAACGGGTGATCGTGCTGCACCAGGGCGAGATTTCGGTCGAAACCGGCCATCAGGACCCGCGCCCGCTGCTGGTGCGCACCGACGATGGCCGCCTGCGCCCATTGGGCACGCGCTTCCTGGTACGCCGCGAGGACGACGGCACGCGCCTGGAAGTGCTGCAAGCCTCGGTCGCCGCCATGCCGCTGAACAGCGGCGACGAACAGGTGCTGCGCGAAGGCCAGCAGGTGCTGATGAACGCCAACGGCCTTGGCCGGATCGGCACGGTGCCAGCCGGTGCCGACGCCTGGACCCGCGGCATGCTGGTGGTGGACAACGTGCGCCTGGCTGACCTGCTGGCCGCGCTCGGCCAGTACCGCAGCGGTTACCTCGGGGTGGACGACCAAGTCGCCGACCTGCGGGTGACCGGCAGCTTCCCGCTGACCGACACCGACCTGGCACTGTCGTCGCTGGTGCCGGCACTGCCAGTGAAGGTCGAGCGGCATACGCCGTGGTGGGTGACCGTCGTTCCCAAATAAACCTGTACCGGCCTCTTCGCGGGCTCGCCCGCTCCCACAAGTACCCCACCGTGCTTGAAACCTGTGTGGTACCTGTGGGAGCGGGCAAGCCCGCGAAATGGCCGGTACAGGCAAAAACCAACCTCAAATAATTCTCAATTTTTTTCAGATTCGCCCTGTCACTTTTCAAATCTCGCTCGGCAAGGAAGCAGAAAGCACTTATCCGTCGAGGAGCCGCTGCATGTCCTGTGCTGTTGATCGTATCCTGCGCCCCAGCCTGATGGCCCTGGCCATCGCCGTGGCCGCGCCATTGGCCAGCCCTGCCCTGTTCGCCGCCGAGCAATCCGCTCAGCGCGCCTACGACCTGCCCAGCGCCCCGCTGGCCACCACTCTCAACCAGATCGCCAGCCAGGCCGGCATCGCCTTGGCCATCGACCCGGCACTGGTCAGCGGCCGCACCTCCGCCCCGGTGAGCGGGCAGTACGATGGCCTTGGTGCCCTGCAGGCCGCCCTGCGCGGCACCGGCCTGCAGCTGCTGCAAAGCAGCATGGGCAGCTACAGCCTGGTGGCTACGCCAGAAGGGACACTGGCGTTGCCGGAGACTGCGATCAATGCGACTTCCAACTATGAAAGCGCCTGGGGGCCGGTAGAGGGTTACACCGCGACCCGGACAGCAGCTGGCACCAAGACCGACACCGCCATCGCCGAACTCCCCCGCTCGGTAAGCGTGATCACCCGCCAGCAGATGGAAGACCGGCCGGTGCTCAGCCTGAACGATGCCCTTCGCTACACCGCTGGCGTGCAAAGCAGCGGCTATGGCTCCGACTCGCGCAGCGACTGGTTGCTGGTACGTGGTTTTGAGCCTACCCAGTTCCTCGATGGCCTGCCATTGCCCAAGGGCAACTACGCCACCCCCAAGATCGAGCCCTGGAACCTGGAGCGCATCGCCGTGCTGCGCGGCCCGGCTTCTTCGGTCTACGGCCAGACTCCACCAGGCGGCCTGCTGGACATGACCAGCCGTCGGCCGCAATTGGAAAGCAGCCACGAAGTCGAAGCCCAGGTTGGCAGCAACAACCACAAGCAGATCAACTTCGACAGCACCGGCAAGCTCGACGATGCAGGCCAGTTCCTGTACCGAGTGAGCGGCACCGTGCGTGACAGCGGTGCGCCGGTAGACCACATCCCGGACAAGCGCTACAACATCGCGCCCAGCCTGACCTGGAACATCAACGACGATACCAAGCTGACGTTCATCAGCCAGTACACCCGCGATGACACCGGCATCACCGGCCAGTTCCTGCCACTGCAAGGCACCAAGCTGGATAGCCCCGCAGGCAAGATTTCGCACCACAAGAACCTGGGCGACCCGGATTGGGAGTCCTACGACCGCACCTACTACCACCTGGGCTATGCGTTCGAGACCCGCCTGAACGATACCTGGCAGTTCCGTCAGAACCTGCGCTACGCGCGTAACGAACTGGACTTCAAGGGCATTACCGCCGGTGGCTCGATCTGGCCAGACGGCCCGGACGAAGCTGTCAGCGCCGATGGCACCGTGCAACGCACCGCCGGTATCGTCGAGGAGGACATCTCTCAGTTCGCCCTGGACAACAACTTCCAGGCCGACTTCCAGACCGGCCAGGTTGCCCATACCCTGCTGCTGGGTCTCGACCACCAGCGCTCGGACAGCAATGCCCGCTGGCGCTGGGGCTCGGCTGGTGTGCCACCGAGCAATATCCACAACCCAATCTACGGTCAGGATTTCTCGAACGTTCAGTACTTCGACATGTACGACTACGACCAGAAAACCCAGCAGACCGGCCTGTATATCCAGGATCAGATGGCTCTGGACAACTGGCGCCTGACCCTTGGTGGCCGTGAGGACTGGGTGCACACCGGCACCACCTTCCACAACAAAGGCGACGCCACCAACACCCAACGCGACAAGAAATTCAGTGGTAACGCAGCACTCAGCTATGTATTCGATAACGGCCTGACGCCTTACATCTCCTATGCCGAGTCCTTCCAGGCCGCCACCGGCTCCACCGTCAACAGCACCGATGCCTTCAAACCGACCGAAGGCAAGCAATACGAACTGGGCATCAAGTACCAGCCTCCGGGCAGCAATAGCCTGTTCACCGCTGCTGTGTTCGACCTGACGCAGGAGAACATGTCGGTGACCGAGGGTGGTGTAACCCGCCAGGTTGGCGAAGTGCGTGTCAAAGGCCTGGAGCTGGAGGCTACCTCGGATGTGACCGAGAACCTCAAACTGGTGGGCTCGTACACCTACAACGACAGCGAGATCATCAAAGGCACCAGTGACGAGAAAGGCAAGCGCATGGCGCAGGTGCCGCGCAACCAGGCCACTGCCTGGGCTGACTACACCTGGCACAGCGGACCACTGGATGGGTTTGGGGTCGGCGTTGGCGTGCGCTACGTGGGCGATACCTACGGTAATACCACTAACACCGATTGGGGCCATGTGGGGTCCTACACCGTCTACGACGCATCGGTGCACTACGACCTGGGCCGCCTGAACAGCACCCTCAAGGGAGTGACCGTAGCCGTGGATGCGAAGAACCTGTTCAACAAGGACTACTTGTCTACCTGTGACGGGTACTACTGCTACTACGGCGACGAGCGCAACGTGGTGGCCAGTGTCAATTACAAGTTCTGAGTGAACGGGGGCCGCTTTGCGGCCCTTTCGCGACACAAGGCCGCTCCAGGAAAACGTGCTCCCCTGTAATCGATGGACTCGC
>NZ_DKHD01000040.1:0-24706 GCF_002453565.1 Pseudomonas sp. UBA6753
ATACATAGGAGCGGCCTTGTGTTGCGATGGGCTGCGCAGCAGCCCCGGTAATCTTGATTCGTAGTCGAGATCCTGGGGCCGCGCTGCGGCCCATCGCGACACAAGGCCGCTCCGACATTCCATACACAGCCTCGATCAGGCGCTTTTGCCCACCAAATCTGTTCGCCAAGGTGTGGATAAAGTGTTGGCGCATGGCCGCAGCCCTTGTATGGCGTGGCCCCCAAGCTTTTGATCAAAAAACGATCAGTCTTATCCCGGCCTTCGCATGCAACGCACGGCAGCATCCTCCTGATTTTGCCCACAATCGCTGTTAGCCGGTCTGTGGATAATCTGTTCGGTATCTCCTGTAAGCGGCGTAGTGAAAGGCTTTGACAGACTTGTTCAAAAATTGATCAATCCCGCCAGAATCCTACGTAATGCCTGAGAATCAAGCCCTTGGGTCACTTATCAACAGGGCGATCGCAAAAACTCATGGGTTGCCCACAAACTCTGTTGGTGTCTCTGTGGACAAGATGTATGAACTCCGCTGTAGCCCAATGAACATGCGATCTTGGCTGATATGGTCAAATAATGATCAGGGGCCTACCTGACATTTTTGCTAGTACGCAAATTTCCAGCCAACCATTACCGTATCCACAGGTCTTCGTATTTGTGAATAACTCATGGCGACATACCTGCTCAATACCGATCGGCAGCAGTCTGTACTGGGTTCGCATCCCGGTGGCCCACATGTCTATGCGCCTTATGGAGTCATGAGCGCCGCCTGCGCACCAGGGCTGGCATTTTGTGGAGAGTATCGGGACCCAGTGACTGGGAATTACCCACTAGGAAATGGCCATCGTACCTATACACCCTCGCTCATGCGTTTCCAGTCACCGGACACGCAAAGCCCGTTCGACGAGGGCGGGCTCAATGCTTATGTCTACTGCCTTGGTGACCCGGTCAACCACCGCGATCCCACAGGGCAGAAGGCAGAGGATTATGTACTGCCAGTGCTGAGTATCCTTACCAACGTGCTAGGTCTGTTTATCAGCGGGCTACGATTCAGAGCTTTCGTCAAGCAGGTGGGCGCTAGTCGAAGAATTCGCGTGGAAAGCCTTTCACCGTCGATTATGCCGCCAACACGACAGGATTGGGCTTTGTCCAGCGTCAGTGCGGTCGCTGCCGTTGCGGGGTTGACCATTGGTATTGCCAGAACGGCCGATCCTGAAAACGAGTGGCAGACATGGGCGTTGGCTGCGCTGACCCTCGTGTCGCTCACAACGACGGCCTATGAGGCATGGGGGCTGGCTCAGAAGAGGCCATGGCAATCGAGCACACCTGTCCCTGTATCGCCGTCAGGATCTCCTTTGCCTACCGCTGTAAATCCGACAGATTCAGCGACCGCGATCAGAGAACAATTAACCCCATTTTAGAAATACGGATAGCGACATCTGTCGCTATCCGCTTATCCCGGGCAGTTACTGCGCCTGCACTTCTTTCAGGTAAGGCGCAGGTTCCGCGCCCAGATTGTTCAGCAGGCGCTGGCTGTACCAATCGATGAAGTTCACCACACCAAACTCGTAGGTCTTCGAGTAAGGCCCAGGCTGATACGCAGTGGAGTTGATTCCACGCTGGTTCTCTTCAGCCAAACGACGGTCCTGGTCGTTGGTGGCGTCCCACACCTTGCGCATGTTCTCGGGGTTGTAGTCCACACCCTCCACGGCATCCTTGTGCACCAGCCACTTGGTAGTGACCATGGTTTCCTGGGCGCTGATCGGCCACACGGTGAACACGATCATGTGGTCGCCCATGCAGTGGTTCCAGGAGTGCGGCAGGTGCAGGATGCGCATCGAGCCCAGGTCCGGGTTCTGGATACGACCCATCAGCTTCTGGCAGGCTTGCTTGCCGTCCATGGTCATCGACACGGTGCCCTTGAGCAGCGGCATGCGCACGATACGGTTACGCAGGCCATGGCTCTTGTGCAGGTACGGGATCTTCTCGGCTTCCCAGGCGGCGGCGGAGGCAGCCACGTGGTCCTTGAACTCCTGGCTGGCGCGCGGGTCGTTGGTGTCGTCCCATTCCAGCAGGGTTTGCAGCAGCTCCGGGTGCGAACCGTTGCAGTGGTAGCACTCGCGGTTGTTTTCCAGCACCAGCTTCCAGTTGGCCTTTTCCATCAAGGTGGTCTGTACCGCCACCTTAGTGTTTTCCATGTCGTACGGTTCCATGTAGTGGTCCAAGGTGGCCAGGAACTCGTCGATGGCAGGCGGGTTTTCCGCCAGGCTGATGAAGATGTAGCCGCCGGCGACCTTCACGTTCACAGGCTTCAGGCCATACTGGTTCATGTCGAAGTCGGCACCCATTTCGGTACCGGCGAACAGCAGGCGGCCGTCCAGCTCGTAGGTCCACTGGTGGTACGGGCAGACCAGCTTGGCCACCTTGCCCTTGTCGCTGACGCACAGGCGCGAACCGCGGTGGCGGCAGACGTTGTGGAAGGCGTGCACCTTACCTTCGGCGCCACGCACCACGATGATCGGGTTCTTGCCGATCTGCAGGGTGATGTAGTTGCCCTTGGCCGGGATCTCGCAGGTCATGCCGGCGATCAGCCACTCCTTGTGGAAGATCTCCTGCATGTCGATCTGGAACAGACGCTCGTCGGTGTAGAAAGGCTGGGGCAGCGAGTAGGTGCGCTCGCGGGTCTGCAGCATCTCGGCGGTGGCCTTGCGTGCAGGTTCCAGTGGATCGCCCAGGCTCAGGGTTGCGGTGACGTCCATCGTGTATTCCTCGGGGCCGTGTGCGGCCGGCAAAAGGTGGCTAATCGTTGTTGTGGTGCCGCAAGGCTGCTTATCAAGAAACAGCTGGTTGTTTTGCCGTGGAGTGTGCGTCCGAAGGCGTCATGAACCGTATCCATGGGCGACATGGCCGATTTGAATTACGACGCGCCAGCCCTTGCAGCGCGGGGCTGGTCGCGATAAGCACGCCGATGTCGCTGGCAGGAATGTACGTCGTCTTCAGCTTGCGCATTATCCAAGCCATAAAAAGGCCAATAGTCGGCTGCTGGAGATGAACATGTCCGATACCTTCCTCAATCCGGTCACTACCCAGACCTGGGCCAACGGCCGCCACATCGTGCGCTGCGTCAAGGTCATCCAGGAGACCTGGGACGTGCGCACGTTCTGCTTCATGGCCGATCAGCCGATCATGTTCTTCTTCAAGCCGGGGCAGTTCGTCACCCTGGAGCTGGAGATCGAAGGCAAGCCGGTGATGCGTTCCTACACCATCTCCAGTTCACCGTCGGTGCCCTACAGCTTCTCGATCACCGTCAAGCGTGTACCGGGCGGCCTGGTGTCCAACTTCCTCCACGACACCATGCACGAAGGCGCCGAGCTGCCGGTGCACGGCCCGGTGGGGCTGTTCAACGCCATCGACTTCCCGGCGCAGAAGGTGCTGTACCTCTCGGGCGGTGTCGGGATCACCCCGGTCATGTCGATGGCGCGCTGGTTCTACGACACCAACGGCAATGTCGACATGGTGTTCGTGCACAGCGCCCGTTCGCCGAAGGACATCATCTACCACCGCGAGCTGGAGCAGATGGCCTCGCGCATCCCCAATTTCAGCTTGCACATCATTTGTGAAAAGCATGGCCTGGGTGAGCCGTGGGCGGGTTATCGCGGTTACCTCAACCAGCGCCTGATGGAGCTGATCGCGCCGGACTACATGGACCGCGTGGTGTTCTGCTGCGGCCCGACGCCATACATGACTGCGGTCAAGCGCATGCTCGAAGCAGTCGGCTTCGACATGAAGAACTATCACGAGGAATCGTTCGGCGCGACGCCGCCCGAGGCCAAGGCCGATGCGGTGGAGCATGCCGAGCAGGCTGCCGACGCGCCGGAACTGGATGTGGCCGACCTCAACCTGGTGGAGTTCATCGGCAGCGAGAAGAGCATCCGTATCGCTCCGGGCGAGACCGTGCACGCGGCGGCTGCCAAGGTTGGCCTGATGATCCCGAAAGCCTGCGGCATGGGCATTTGCGGCACCTGCAAGGTGCTCAAGCTGGGCGGCGAAGTGGAGATGGAACACAACGGCGGCATTACCGAAGAGGACGAAGCCGAGGGCTACATCCTGTCGTGCTGCAGCGTGCCGAAAGGGGATGTGCGGATCGATTACTGATCCGGCTATGCAGGGGGCTGCCTTGCAGCTCATCGCCGGCAAGCGCGGCTCCCACAGGTACTGCGCTTGCGGTCGGTGTGGGAGCCGCGCTTGCCGGCGATGGGCCGCAAAGCGGCCCCAGCTTCTTCAGGTGCGGAAACGGGCTACGAGGCCGTTGAGGTCTACAGCAAGGCGCGACAACTCCGCACTCGCCGCACTGGTCTGATGCGCCCCGGTAGCACTCTGCACCGACAGGTCATTGATGTTCACCAGGTTGCGATCCACTTCCCGTGCCACCTGCGCCTGCTCTTCCGCCGCGCTGGCAATCACCAGGTTACGCTCGTTGATCTGCGCCACCGCCCCGGCAATGGTGTCCAGCGCCATGCCTGCGCCACGGGCAATGTTCAGGGTGGATTCGGCACGCTCGGTGCTGGTGCGCATCGATTCCACCGCTTCTTCCGTACCGCCCTGAATACTGCCGATCATTCGCTCGATCTCGCTGGTCGACTGCTGGGTACGATGAGCCAGCGCCCGCACCTCATCCGCCACCACGGCAAAGCCCCGGCCCGCCTCACCGGCACGTGCCGCCTCGATCGCGGCGTTCAGCGCCAGCAGGTTGGTCTGGTCGGCCAGGCCACGGATCACGTCCAGCACCTTGCCGATATCGCGCGACTGTTCGGCCAGGTGAGTGATCAGTTTGGCAGTGGCCTGCACATCGCCACTCATGCGCTCGATGGCACCCACGGTCTCCATCACCAGGTCACGTCCATCACCGGTGGAGCGGCTGGCTTCACTGGACGCTTCCGAGGTGCTCACGGCATTGCGCGCCACTTCTTCCACGGCGCTGGTCATTTCAGTTACCGCAGTGGCAGCCTGCTCGATCTCGTTGTTCTGCTGCTGCAGGCCACGGGCACTTTCGTCGGTGACGGCATTCAACTCTTCGGCCCCCGAGGCCAGCTGGGTGGCGGAGCCGGCGATCTGTTGCAGGGTATCGCGCAGCTTGTCCTGCATGCGGGCCATGGCACGCAGCAGGCGGGCGGCTTCGTCGGTGCCTTCGGCGCGGATGACGTGGGTCAGGTCGCCGTCGGCGACCTGTTCGGCGCTTTTGAGTGCTTCTTCGATCGGCTTGACGATACTGCGGGTCAGCAGCAAGGCGCAGACGAAAGTCAGCACGGTGGCGGCGACCAGCAGGCCGATCACCAGGGCGAAGGCCGCGGCGTACTGGTTGGCGGCCTTCTCGTTGGTGGCGCGGGTCTGGTCCGTGTTGATGCGCACCAGGGTGTCCATGACCTTGTTGATCTGTTCGGAGTTGGCCAGCAGGTCGCGGTTGAGCAGGTCGCGCAGTTCGTCGGCGCGGTCGGCCTGGCTCAGGCTGCGCATGCGCGACTCAAGTTGGCGGTACTGGTTGAGCAACTGGCCGTACTGGTCGAACGCAGCCTGTTCGTCGGCGGCGCCGATCAACGGCAGGTAGGCCTGGCGTGCACGGTCGATCTGGCTGTTGCGCTCGTCCAGCAGGCTCAGGGTTTCGCGCTGGGTAGCCGGCTCGCGGTTGAGCAGCAGGCGGTAGGAGAGGGTGCGCATGCGCAGGTTCAGGGCGGTGAGTTCGTCGAGGATCTTGATGCTGGGCACGCTGACCTGTTCGATGACGACGCCGGCCTGGCGGATGTTGCCCATCTGGATGAGGGAGAAGATGCCGAGGCCAAGCATCAGCAGGCCGATGAGCGCGAAGCCGAGCAGCGCGCGCGGGGCGATGTTCATATTACGTAGAGACATGAAGGGACGATCCAGGCAAAGGGAAAAGGGTGCGCAAAGTGCGACAGAACATGACTTGCCGGGCTATCGGTTGTGACTGCTCAGTCTTGAGTGCTGTTGGCGAAAATTGTGAGGTTGCTAACCTTTTCCTGACCGGCGGTTGACCCATGTCGGAACAAGGGGGTGGTTCCTCTGTCAATCTGCGGGTTAGACACCTTGTGAATCCGATATTTAATGGCGATGGGCCGCACTTTTCTTTATCGTGTGCGCCCCTCGCAACAACCTGAGATAGACCCATGCTGGAAGCTTCCCTGAACCAAATCGAGCAACTGGTCAGCGACCTGATGCAGAAGAACGCTCAACTCACCGAGCAGAACACCGCCCTCGGCCAGGAACTGGCCCAGGCCAAGGAAGAGAACGAAACCCTGCAACTGTCGCTGATGGAGCAGGAAGAGAAGAACGGCAGCACCGCCGCACGCCTGCAGGCCCTGCTCGAGCGCGCCAACGCCGGCGTCGTAGGCGCATGACACTGCGAGCGCAGCCGATCAATGTCGTGTCGATCCTCGGCAATGACTATTCGATCAAGGCGCCTGAAGGCCAGGAAGCGACCCTGGCCCAGGCGGTGCAGATGCTCAACACCGCCCTGGCCCAGACCAAGCGTCAGTACCCGACCCTGATCGGCGACAAGCTGCTGGTGCTGGCCGCGCTGAACCTGTGTTCGCGGCAGATCGAACTGCAGGATGAGCACCGCAAGACGCTGGAGCGTACGCAGGCGCAGATCGACGCCACGGTGGACGCCATCGTGCGGACCATAGCCGAGCAATGACGGCCTGATGCCGAGATCCCTGTGTGGGGGGCATGCTTGCGAAACACCGGCGCCGCCGGTGCCAGCCACCGCGTTGAATTCTTCGCGGGCATGCCCGCTCCCACAGGATCAGTGCTGTTGTTCTAGATCACTGGATTAACTGGATACGCAGGTGTATACACTTTCCGCAAAACAATAATTATGCGGGGAGTAGGGCATGCGTATCTGGCGTAAGAGCATCCAGTGGCAGTTGATCACCAGCATGGGGGCCGCTCTGTTGGCGAGCATCCTGGTGGTGGTCATCATTTTCACGGTGGCGTTAAACCGCCTCACCGAACGCTACCTGGTCGATACTGCGCTGCCCGCCAGCATCGAGGCCATCCGCAACGACATCGAGCGCATGCTCGGCCAGCCGCTGGTGGCGGCGGCGGATATTGCCGGCAACACCCTGCTGCGCGACTGGCTTGCCGCCGGTGAAGACCCCGCCCAGGCCGCTCCATTCATCGAATACCTGACCGCCGCCAAGCAGCGCAACCAGGCCTTCACCACCTTGTTCGTCTCGACCGAAACCGGTCACTACTACAACGAGAATGGACTGGACCGTACCCTTAGCCGCAGCAATCCCAAGGACAAATGGTTCTACGGCTACATCGACAGCGGCGCCGAACGCCTGATCAACATCGACATCGACGGTGCCACCGGCGAACTCGCGCTGTTCATCGACTATCGCGTGGAAAAGGACGGCCAACTGGTCGGTGTGGCTGGCATGGGCCTGCGCATGACCGAACTGTCGAAGCTGATTCATGACTTCAAATTTGGCGAGCACGGCAAGGTGTTCCTGGTGCGTAACGATGGTCTGATCCAGGTTCATCCGGACGCTGCCTTCAGCGGCAAACGCCAGCTCACCGAACAGCTCGGCGCGGATGCCGCCAAGGTGCTGATGACCGGCGGCGAAGGCCTGCGCAGCAGCCGCTTCAGCCGTGACGGCGAAAGCTACCTGGCGCTCGGCCTGCCCCTGCGCGACCTCAACTGGACCCTGGTGGCCGAGGTGCCCGAGGAGGAAATCTACGCGCCGATGCACCAGGCGGTATGGCTGACCAGCCTGATCGGTGGTGCGGTGGCCCTGGTGTCGCTGCTGCTGGTGGTGCTGCTGGCGCGTGGCCTGGTGCGGCCGATCCGCCGCGTCACAGCGGCGCTGGTGCAGATTGGCAGTGGCGCGGGCGACCTCAGCCACCGACTGGACGATTCACGCCAGGACGAACTGGGCGACCTGGCGCGTGGCTTCAACCGCTTCCTCGACAGCCAGCGCCGGTTGATCGGCGAGGTATTGCACACCTCCGAGCGGCTGCACCTGGCGGTCGAGCAGGTGACACAGGTGGTGGACAACACCGCCGAGCGTTCCGGGCGCCAGCAGGAAATGACCGAAATGGTCGCTACCGCCGTGCACGAAATGGGTTTGACCGTGCAGGACATTGCCCGCAATGCCGGTGATGCGGCCCAGGCCTCGCAGTCGGCGCGGGACGAAGCCCTGCAGGCGCGTGAGGTGGTGCAACGCTCGATCCGTGGTATCGAGGGGATGTCGGGTGATATCGGCAAGGCGGCCGATGCAGTCAGCCAGCTTGCCGATGAAGTAGCCTCGATCGACGAAGTTCTTGCGGTTATCCGTAGCATTTCCGAGCAAACCAACCTGCTGGCGCTGAATGCCGCCATCGAAGCGGCCAGGGCAGGCGAGATGGGTCGTGGGTTTGCCGTGGTGGCTGATGAGGTGCGTACCTTGGCCCGGCGCACCCAGCTGTCCACCGACGAAGTGCAGCAGATGATCCAGCGCTTGAAGCAGGGCGCGGGGTCGGCTGTGAGTTCGATGCAGGCGGGGCAGCAAGCGACGGGTAGCGGCGTGGAGTCGAGCCAGCGCACCGGGGCGTCATTGGGGGCGATCACTGACCAGGTGGAGCACATCAGCGACATGAACCATCAGGTGGCTACTGCGACCGAAGAGCAGTCGGCGGTGACCGAGGAGATCAATCGCACGGTGCAGGGGATTTCTGACCTTGCTCGGGAGACCGCGGCGGAGGTGCAGGGCTGTCGCGAGGAGTGCCAGGCGCTGCGTGGCTTGGCGGATGACCTGGCGCGGCAGATGGGTGGGTTCAGGCTTTAGATCAGTGTTGGCTTCTTCGCGGGCTTGCCCGCTCCCACAGGTACTGCACAGCTCTCGACGGCTGCGATACTCCTGTGGGAGCGGGCATGCCCGCGAATGCGGCCTGTCAGGTGCTGATGATGGCGCGGATATCCGCCGCCAGCTCGCGCACCCGCTCTTCCTCGGTATCCCACGAGCACATGAACCGCGCCCCGCCACTGCCAATGAAGGTATAGAACCGCCACCCCCTGCCGCGCAGTGCTTCGATCGCGTGCTCCGGCATCTGCAGGAACACCCCGTTGGCCTCAACCGGGAACATCAGCTCCACCCCCTGCAAGTCACTCACCAGCGAGGCGAGCAACTGCGCACAATGGTTGGCATGCGCGCCATGGCGCAGCCAGGCGCCATCTTCTAGCAGGCCCACCCAAGGCGCCGACAGGAAGCGCATCTTCGATGCCAGCTGCCCGGCCTGCTTGCAGCGGTAGTCGAAGTCCTCGGCCAGTTGGCGGTTGAAGAACAGGATCGCCTCGCCCACCGCCATGCCGTTCTTGGTGCCGCCAAAGCACAGCACATCGACGCCGGCCTTCCAGGTCAGCTCTGCCGGGCTGCAGCCCAGGAACGAACAGGCATTGCTGAAGCGTGCGCCGTCCATGTGCAGGTTCAGCCCCAGCTCCTTGCAGGTAGCGCTGATCGCTTTCAGCTCGTCGGGGCGATAGACGGTGCCCACCTCGGTGGCCTGGGTAATGGTCACCACCCGTGGCTTGGGGTAGTGGATGTCCTGGCGCTTCAGCGCCACTTCGCGGATCGACTGCGGTGTCAGCTTGCCGTTGACGCTGGGCGCGGTCAGCAGCTTGGAGCCGTTGGAGAAGAACTCCGGCGCACCGCACTCGTCGGTTTCGACGTGGGCGGTCTCGGAGCAGATCACGCTGTGGTAGCTCTGGCACAGCGAGGCCAGGGCCAGGGAGTTGGCGGCGGTGCCGTTGAAGGCGAAAAACACCTCGCAGTCGGTTTCGAACAGCTTGCGGAAGTATTCCGCGGCGCGTTCGGTCCACTGGTCGTCGCCATAGGCGCGGTCGTGGCCATGGTTGGCCTTTTCCATCGCTGCCCAGGCTTCGGGGCAGATGCCGGAATAGTTGTCGCTGGCGAATTGTTGGCTCTTATCTGTCATGACACTGTCCTGTGAACGACGCAGAACAGCACTCTAAACCATCGATTCAGCAGTTGCCTATACAAGCTGTGCATGGGCTGATGGCTGTGTTGTCTGTGCCGGCCTCTTCGCGGGCACGCCCGCTCCCACAAGGACCGCGCAGGCCAGGAACCATGGGCCTGTGCAGATCCCTGTGGGAGCGGGCGTGCCCGCGAAGAAGCCAACACCGCAACGAATGTCGTAAACGCGCCATTGCAAGGCGTGCGCAGGCATCTGACCCGCCCCGGCCAGTCATAACATCGCCACAAAGGGCCACAGTGCCCCACGACAAAAAATGATCGCTGCCGGGAGATACACGATGTTCAGCAAGCAAGACCAGATCCAGGGTTACGACGATGCACTGCTGGCGGCGATGAATGCCGAAGAACAGCGCCAGGAAGACCACATCGAGCTGATCGCCTCGGAAAACTACACCTCCAAGCGCGTGATGCAGGCCCAAGGCAGCGGCCTGACCAACAAGTACGCCGAAGGCTACCCAGGCAAGCGCTATTACGGTGGCTGCGAGCACGTGGACAAGGTAGAAGCCCTGGCCATCGAGCGCGCCAAGCAGCTGTTCGGTGCCGACTACGCCAACGTCCAGCCGCACTCCGGCTCCTCGGCCAACGGTGCCGTCTACCTGGCCCTGCTGCAGGCTGGTGACACCATCCTCGGCATGAGCCTGGCCCACGGCGGCCACCTGACCCACGGCGCCAAGGTGTCGTCCTCGGGCAAGCTGTACAACGCTGTGCAATACGGCATCGACACCAACACCGGCCTGATCGACTACGACGAAGTCGAGCGCCTGGCTGTCGAGCACAAGCCGAAAATGATCGTTGCCGGCTTCTCGGCCTACTCCAAGACCCTCGACTTCCCACGCTTCCGCGCCATCGCCGACAAGGTCGGTGCGCTGCTGTTCGTCGACATGGCCCACGTAGCCGGCCTGGTTGCCGCTGGCCTGTACCCGAACCCGATCCCGTTCGCCGATGTGGTTACCACCACCACCCACAAGACCCTGCGCGGCCCCCGTGGCGGCCTGATCCTGGCCAAGTCGAACGAAGAGATCGAGAAGAAGCTGAACGCCGCGGTGTTCCCTGGCGCCCAGGGCGGCCCGCTGATGCACGTTATCGCCGCCAAGGCCGTGTGCTTCAAGGAAGCACTGGAGCCTGAATTCAAGGCCTACCAGCAACAAGTGATCGAAAACGCCCAGGCCATGGCCCAGGTGTTCATCGACCGCGGCTACGACGTGGTTTCCGGTGGCACCGACAACCACCTGTTCCTGGTAAGCCTGATCCGCCAGGGCCTCACCGGCAAAGATGCCGACGCCGCCCTGGGCCGCGCGCACATCACCGTCAACAAGAATGCCGTGCCGAATGACCCGCAGTCGCCATTCGTCACCTCGGGCCTGCGTATCGGCACCCCGGCCGTCACCACCCGCGGCTTCAAGGTCGCTCAGTGCGTGGCCCTGGCCGGCTGGATCTGCGACATCCTCGACAACCTCGGTGACGCAGACGTCGAAGCCGATGTGGCGAAGAACGTCGCGGCCCTGTGCGCAGATTTCCCTGTTTACCGCTGAGTGGAGTCACACACCATGCAACGTTACTCGGGCTTCGGCCTTTTCAAGCACTCCCTCAGCCACCACGAGAACTGGCAGCGCATGTGGCGCACGCCAACCCCTAAAAAGGTCTACGACGTGGTTATCGTCGGCGGTGGCGGCCATGGCCTGGCCACGGCCTACTACCTGGCCAAGGAACATGGCATCACCAACGTTGCCGTGATCGAGAAGGGTTACCTGGGCGGCGGCAACACCGCCCGTAACACCACCATCGTGCGTTCCAACTACCTGTGGGACGAGTCGGCGCACCTGTACGAGCACGCCATGAAGCTGTGGGAGGGCCTGTCCCAGGACCTCAACTACAACGTGATGTTCTCCCAGCGCGGCGTGTACAACCTGTGCCACACCCTGCAGGACATGCGTGACTCCGAGCGTCGGGTCAGCGCCAACCGCCTGAATGGCGTGGATGGCGAGCTGCTCAACACCGCCCAGGTCGCGGCCGAGATCCCGTACCTGGACTGCTCGAAGAACACCCGCTACCCGATCCTCGGTGCCACCGTGCAGCGCCGTGGCGGCGTGGCCCGTCACGACGCCGTGGCCTGGGGCTTCGCCCGTGCCGCCGACGCCCTGGGCGTGGACCTGATCCAGCAGACCGAAGTGATCGGCTTCCGCAAGGAAAACGGCGCGGTCATCGGTGTGGAAACCAACAAAGGCTTCATCGGCGCCAAGCGCGTCGGCGTGGTCACCGCCGGTAACTCCGGGCACATGGCCAAGCTGGCCGGCTTCCGCCTGCCGCTGGAATCGCACCCGCTGCAAGCACTGGTATCCGAGCCGATCAAGCCGATCATCGACAGCGTGATCATGTCCAACGCCGTGCACGGCTACATCAGCCAGTCCGACAAGGGCGACCTGGTGATCGGTGCCGGTATCGACGGCTGGGTCGGCTACGGCCAGCGCGGTTCGTACCCGGTGATCGAGCACACCCTGCAGGCCATCGTCGAGATGTTCCCCAACCTCTCGCGCGTGCGCATGAACCGCCAGTGGGGCGGCATCGTCGATACCTCGCCGGACGCTTGCCCGATCATCACCAAGACCCCGGTCAAGAACATGTTCTTCAACTGCGGTTGGGGTACTGGCGGCTTCAAGGCGACCCCCGGTTCGGGCAACGTCTTCGCCGCGAGCCTGGCCAAGGGCGAAATGCACCCACTGGCCGCGCCGTTCTCCATGGACCGTTTCTACAACGGCGCACTGATCGACGAACACGGCGCCGCCGCCGTCGCCCACTAACCGGAGACACCGTCATGTTGCATATTTTCTGTCCCCACTGCGGCGAGCTGCGCTCCGAAGAAGAGTTCCACGCCTCTGGCCAGGCGCACATCGCCCGCCCGCTGGACCCCAACGCCTGCTCCGACGAGGAGTGGGGTACCTACATGTTCTACCGTGACAACCCACGCGGTATTCACCACGAACTGTGGGACCACGTTGCCGGCTGCCGCCAGTACTTCAACGTCACCCGCGACACCGTGACCTACGAGATTCTGGAAACCTACAAGATTGGCGAGAAGCCGCAAGTGACCGCCAGCGGCAAGCAGAGCAGCGCCGCGTCGACCGTCAAAGGCCAAGGGGAAAAAGTATGAGCCAGACCTATCGCCTCGCCAGCGGCGGCCGTATCGACCGCAGCAAGGTCCTGAACTTCACTTTCAACGGCAAGACCTACCAAGGTTATGCCGGTGACAGCCTGGCCGCCGCATTGCTGGCCAACGGCGTCGACATCGTCGGCCGCAGCTTCAAGTATTCGCGCCCACGCGGCATCATCGCCGCTGGTACCGAAGAGCCGAACGCCATCCTGCAGATCGGCTCCAGCGAAGCCACCCAGATCCCCAACGTGCGTGCCACCCAGCAGGCGCTGTACGCCGGTCTTGTAGCTACCAGCACCAACGGCTGGCCGAACGTCAACAACGACGTCATGGGCATCCTGGGCAAAGTTGGCGGCAGCATGATGCCGCCGGGCTTCTACTACAAAACCTTCATGTACCCGAAATCGTTCTGGATGACTTACGAGAAGTACATCCGCAAAGCCGCAGGCCTTGGCCGCGCGCCGCTGCAGAACGACCCGGACAGCTACGACTACATGAACCAGCACTGCGACGTGCTGATCGTCGGCGCCGGCCCTGCCGGCCTGGCCGCTGCCCTGGCCGCTGGCCGCAGCGGTGCCCGCGTGATCCTGGCTGACGAGCAGGAAGAGTTCGGCGGCAGCCTGCTCGACACCCGCGAAACCCTCGACGGCAAGCCTGCTGCCGATTGGGTCAGCGCCGTGGTCAAAGAGCTGGAAAGCCTGCCGGAAGTAACCCTGCTGCCACGTGCCACGGTCAACGGCTACCACGACCATAACTTCCTGACCATCCACGAGCGCCTCACCGACCACCTCGGCGACCGCGCCCCGATCGGCCAGGTACGCCATCGCGTGCACCGCGTCCGCGCCAAGCGCGTGGTGCTGGCTGCCGGCGCCCACGAGCGCCCGCTGGTGTACGGCAACAACGACCTGCCGGGCAACATGCTGGCCGGTGCCGTGTCCACCTACGTACGCCGCTATGGCGTGGCCCCGGGCCGCAAGCTGGTGCTGTCGACCAACAACGACCACGCCTACCGCGCCGCGCTGGACTGGCACGACGCCGGCCTGCAAGTGGTCGCCATTGCCGACGCCCGCCACAACCCGCGTGGCTCGCTGGTTGAAGAAGCACGTGCCAAAGGCATCCGCATCCTCACCTCCAGCGCCGTGATCGAGGCCAAGGGCAGCAAGCACGTCACCGGCGCCCGCGTGGCCGCCATCGATGTGCAGGCACACAAGGTCACCAGCCCTGGCGAAACCCTCGAGTGCGACCTGATCGCCACCTCCGGCGGCTACAGCCCGATCGTGCACCTGGCTTCGCACCTGGGCGGTCGCCCGGTATGGCGTGAAGACATCCTCGGCTTCGTGCCGGGCGATGCCCCGCAGAAACGCGAATGCGTGGGTGGCATCAACGGCGTCTACGCCCTGGGCGACGTGATCGCCGATGGCTTCGAAGGCGGCGTTCGCGCAGCCACCGAAGCGGGCTTCAAGGCCACCGTTGGCAGCCTGCCGAAAACCGTTGCGCGCAAGGAAGAGGCCACCGTGGCGCTGTTCCAGGTGCCGCACGACAAGGGCACTGCCCGTGCACCCAAGCAGTTCGTCGACCAGCAGAACGACGTCACCGCGGCCGCCATCGAACTGGCCACCCGCGAAGGCTTCGAGTCGGTCGAGCACGTAAAACGCTACACCGCGCTGGGCTTCGGTACCGACCAGGGCAAACTGGGCAACATCAACGGCCTGGCCATTGCCGCCCGTTCGATCGGCATTACCATCCCGGAAATGGGCACCACCATGTTCCGCCCCAACTACACGCCGGTTACCTTCGGTGCAGTAGCGGGCCGTCACTGTGGCCACCTGTTCGAGCCCGTACGCTTCACCGCCCTGCATGCCTGGCACGTGAAGAATGGCGCCGAGTTCGAAGACGTCGGCCAGTGGAAGCGCCCATGGTACTTCCCGAAAGCCGGTGAAGACATCCACGCCGCCGTGACCCGTGAATGCAAGGCCGTGCGCGACAGCGTGGGCCTGCTGGACGCCTCGACCCTGGGCAAGATCGACATCCAGGGCCCGGATGCGCGTGAGTTCCTCAACCGCATCTACACCAACGCCTGGACCAAGCTCGACGTGGGCAAGGCCCGCTATGGCCTGATGTGCAAGGAAGACGGCATGGTCTTCGACGACGGCGTGACCGCCTGCGTCGGCGACAACCACTTCATCATGACCACCACCACCGGCGGCGCCGCCCGCGTGCTGCAGTGGATGGAGCTGTACCACCAGACCGAATGGCCGGAACTGAAGGTGTACTTCACCTCGGTCACCGACCACTGGGCCACCATGACCCTGTCCGGCCCCAACAGCCGCAAGCTGCTGAGCGAGCTGACCGACATCGACATGGACAAGGAAGCCTTCCCGTTCATGACCTGGAAGGAAGGCAACGTCGGCGGCGTACCGGCCCGGGTGTTCCGTATCTCGTTCACCGGCGAGCTGTCGTACGAAGTCAACGTGCAGGCCAACTACGCCATGGGCGTGCTGGAACAGATCATCGAGGCAGGCAAGAAGTACAACCTGACCCCGTACGGTACCGAGACCATGCACGTACTGCGTGCCGAGAAGGGCTTCATCATCGTTGGCCAGGACACCGATGGCTCGATGAACCCGGACGACCTGAACATGAGCTGGTGCGTGGGCCGTAACAAGCCGTTCTCGTGGATCGGCCTGCGTGGCATGAACCGCGAAGACTGCCTGCGCGACAACCGCAAGCAACTGGTAGGTCTGAAGCCGGTCGACCCGAACCAGTGGCTGCCGGAAGGCGCCCAGCTGGTGTTCGACCCGAAACAGCCGATCCCGATGGATATGGTTGGCCACGTCACCTCCAGCTACGCGTCCAACTCCCTGGGCTACTCGTTCGCCATGGGTGTGGTCAAAGGCGGCCTCAAGCGCATGGGCGAGCGCGTCTACTCGCCGCAGGCGGATGGCAGCGTGATCGAGGCGGAGATCGTGTCTTCGGTGTTCTTCGATCCGAAGGGTGAGCGGCAGAACGTTTGACTCCGGGCCCTGTGGGGGCAGGCCAGGCCTCATCGCCGGCAAGCCGGGCTCCCACAGGATCGATGCAGCTTTGAAGGTTGGCAAGGTCCCTGTGGGAGCTGGCTTGCCGGCGATGAGGCCGGTAGCCCCAACACACAAGCTGCGTCGCATCGACGAACAAGAATTCAAGGCAGGTAAGAAATGAGCGCTATCAACGTCTTCCAGCAAAACCCCGGCGCCGAGGCCAAGGCCCAGTCGCCACTGCACCACGCCGACCTGGCCAGCCTGGTTGGCAAAGGCCGCAAGAACGCAGGCGTGACCCTGCGTGAACGCAAGTTCCTCGGCCACCTGACCATCCGTGGCGACGGCCACAACCCGGAATTCGCCGCCGGCGTGCACAAGGCCCTGGGCCTGGAGCTGCCAGTGGCCCTGACCGTGGTCGCCAACAACGAAATGTCGCTGCAATGGGTCGGCCCCGACGAGTGGCTGCTGATCGTGCCAGGCGGCCAGGAACTGGCGGTCGAGCAGAAACTGCGCGCAGCCCTCGAAGGCCAGCACATCCAGGTGGTCAACGTCAGCGGCGGGCAGAGCCTGCTGGAACTGCGCGGCCCGAACGTGCGCGAAGTGCTGATGAAATCCACCAGCTATGATGTTCACCCGAACAACTTCCCGGTGGGCAAGGCAGTCGGCACCGTGTTCGCCAAGTCGCAACTGGTGATTCGCCGCACCGCCGAAGACACCTGGGAGCTGGTGATTCGCCGCAGCTTCGCCGACTACTGGTGGCTGTGGCTGCAGGACGCTTCGGCCGAGTACGGCCTGAGCATCGAGGCTTAAGGAGAACAGAACATGAGTCGGGCACCGGATACCTGGATTCTCACCGCCGACTGCCCGAGCATGCTCGGCACCGTCGACGTGGTGACGCGTTACCTCTTCGAGCAGCGCTGCTACGTGACGGAGCACCACTCCTTCGATGACCGGCAGTCGGGGCGATTCTTCATTCGCGTGGAGTTCCGCCAGCCGGACGATTTCGATGAAGCCGGCTTCCGCGCCGGCCTTGCCGAGCGCAGCGAGGCGTTCGGCATGGCGTTCGAGCTGACCGCACCTAACCACCGCCCCAAAGTGGTGATCATGGTGTCCAAGGCCGACCACTGCCTTAACGACCTGCTGTATCGCCAGCGTATCGGTCAGCTGGCCATGGACGTGGTCGCGGTGGTGTCCAACCACCCCGATCTCGAACCCCTGGCGCACTGGCACAAGATCCCTTACTACCACTTTGCCCTCGACCCCAAGGACAAGCCTGGGCAAGAGCGCAAGGTACTTCAGGTGATCGAGGAAACCGGCGCCGAGCTGGTGATTCTTGCGCGCTACATGCAGGTACTGTCGCCAGAGCTGTGCCGGCGCCTGGATGGCTGGGCGATCAACATTCACCACTCGTTGCTGCCAGGGTTCAAGGGCGCCAAGCCTTATCACCAGGCGTACAACAAGGGCGTGAAGATGGTTGGCGCTACGGCGCACTACATCAACAACGACCTGGACGAAGGCCCGATCATCGCCCAGGGCGTGGAGGTGGTCGACCACAGCCATTACCCCGAAGACCTGATTGCCAAAGGGCGCGACATCGAGTGCCTGACCTTGGCGCGAGCGGTGGGGTATCACATCGAGCGACGAGTGTTCCTCAACGCCAACCGGACCGTAGTTCTGTAATAACCAGTACCGGCCTCTTCGCGGGCTTGCCCGCTCCCACAGGTTCAGCGTGAACTTGAAGCCAGCGCAGGACCTGTGGGAGCGGGCAAGCCCGCGAAGAGGCCGGCACAGGTCACCCCATCCGTTCCCCCATATCCTCCAACGACAACCCTGCCGCTAAAAGGCATCTCCCTGTCGCTCCCAGTCAGTGCATCCGGCCCCATCAGGCCCACAATTCCCTGCATTCCAGTAACACATGCCGCCCACGGATGGCGGCGCGTTCAACCACCGCTGCATAAATAAAAATCAAGCGAGGTAAGAGCATGTCTGGCAATCGTGGAGTGGTATATCTCGGCGCCGGCAAGGTCGAGGTGCAGAAGATCGACTACCCGAAAATGCAGGACCCGCGCGGCAAGAAGATCGAGCACGGCGTGATCCTGAAGGTGGTCTCCACCAACATCTGCGGCTCCGACCAGCACATGGTCCGCGGCCGCACCACTGCCCAGGTCGGCCTGGTCCTGGGCCACGAAATCACCGGCGAGATCGTCGAGAAGGGCCGTGACGTCGAGCGCATGCAGATTGGCGACCTGGTCTCGGTGCCATTCAACGTCGCCTGTGGCCGCTGCCGCTCCTGCAAGGAAATGCACACCGGTGTCTGCCTCACCGTCAACCCTGCCCGCGCTGGCGGTGCCTATGGTTACGTCGACATGGGCGACTGGACCGGCGGCCAGGCCGAGTACGTGCTGGTGCCGTACGCCGACTTCAACCTGCTGAAACTGCCCGAGCGCGACAAGGCCATGGAAAAGATCCGTGACCTGACCTGCCTGTCCGACATCCTGCCGACCGGCTACCACGGTGCCGTGACTGCCGGTGTAGGCCCAGGCAGCACCGTCTACGTTGCTGGTGCCGGCCCGGTCGGTCTGGCTGCCGCTGCCTCGGCACGCCTGCTGGGCGCTGCCTGCGTCATCGTCGGCGACCTCAACCCAGCCCGCCTGGCTCACGCCAAGTCGCAGGGCTTCGAAGTGGTCGACCTGTCCAAGGACACCCCGCTGCACGAGCAGATCGTCGACATTCTCGGTGAGCCGGAAGTGGACTGCGCCGTTGACGCCGTCGGCTTCGAAGCCCGCGGCCATGGTCACGAAGGTGCCAAGCATGAAGCGCCGGCCACCGTGCTGAACTCGCTGATGCAGGTTACCCGCGTTGCCGGCAACATCGGTATTCCGGGTCTGTACGTGACCGAAGATCCGGGCGCGGTGGATGCTGCCGCCAAGATCGGCGCGCTGAGCATTCGCTTTGGCTTGGGCTGGGCCAAGTCGCATAGCTTCCACACTGGTCAGACCCCAACCATGAAGTACAACCGCCAGCTGATGCAGGCGATCATGTGGGACCGTATCAACATCGCCGAAGTGGTTGGCGTGCAGGTGATCAACCTGGATCAGGCGCCGGAAGGTTATGGCGAGTTTGATGCGGGTGTGCCGAAGAAGTTCGTGATTGACCCGCACAAGATGTGGGGCGCGGCTTGATCGCGTGATGTAACAAAGAGCCCCTCGATATGAGGGGCTTTTTTTATGGGCTGAATGGAGAACCTGTGAACCTGCTTTGGCAAGGCCCAAATCAGCGATTGGGCCTAGTTTTTTCTGATTGCCTCAAACACAAAATACAGGGCAGCCGCGCCACCACCAATAACCACAGAGGAGAAAAATATGGATCTTGCAGCAAAGTCTGAGCTGTCATTTCCTCCATATTTGGGCTTATTGAAAACCTGTTCCTGTTGAGGAACTTTGATGGGCGCCGAGATTGAATCTCGCTTTTTTGAGAGCGGGGCAGCAGCGGATATTAGAGCAGACTTCGCAGTGGTTTCAACTTTTTGTTGAGGTGCTTGCGCAAGTAAGTTCGACAGGGGCTTCACGGGGATAGCCCCAGTGTTTTTCTGTTGCCCGGCCAAGCTTTTGATGAGATTAAACGTATTGCGCGACTTGGTGCCCATGACTGCAGTTTTTCCAGTCATTCCATTGATGTTGAAGTTCCTAGCTCTTACGAGATTTTTGGTTGCGAATGACGTAAGTTTTCTAGCGAGCGCTATAAACAGGAAGGCTTCGCCGGTAGGGTCATACCGATTAATTGGATCTCCTTCACAGTAAGCAGATGGGTGCGGCCCACCTTTCCCGAATGGGCTCGTCGGGTCATCGCTGTGGAAACGCATGCGTTCAGTGCTGTATGTTCGACGTCCTGCACCCAGAGGGTAACCTTCAGTAATCGGGTCACACCGCTGCCCGTTGAACCCAAGCAACGCTAGCGTTTTTTCAATGGGCAGGTATCCATAGGGTGAGTACGCCATGGATCCAGATGCCAGTCCCAGGACTGAATTAGCAAGGTCAACTCGTAGCATCTCTGCTGATTGCAATTGATCAAGTTGAGCCAGCGCCACGTCATTTGCCCATAACACGTGACGATTGCCTTGGGTGGCTACTTCTGTTGCCAAATGATCATTTTTATAGAAATGCAGGCTCTGCCGCGACGCCAGAGCGTGTTTGATCCTGCTGGTGGAAGAGGTACTCATGATGGTGACCTGAGTGCTGATTGCTGTGTCGGCACTTTGCGCGGTCTGTAAACCCATCACAACTGGCAGTTTTAACAGGTCGAAAGCACTGAGGCGGGCAGCAAAAGTGGTCGACAGTCGGGTCGGAACAAAGCTGCGAAATCCCAGTCAAAACTCGCGTTTCCCAGGCCATCCCGGCCCACGAGGTCCCTCCCGATGAAAGCATTCACCCTGGCAACCCTGATGACCCTGGCCGCAAGCCCGGTGTTCGCCTTCAACCTCAGTGACGCCGCCAATGCCGTGTCGGCCATGCAGAACCAGAATCAGAGCCAGCAAGGCCAGGTGCAGGCACCCGAGGCGCAGGCCAATCTGCTCAACACCTTGGGCAGCCAATTGAATATCACCCCAGAGCAAGCCGTGGGCGGGGCAGGGGCCATGCTGGGGCTCGCGCGCAACAACCTGAGCTCCGACGACTACGGCCAGCTGACCAAGGCCGTACCGGGATTGGACCTGCTTGCCGGGGCCAATGCACTGGGTGGCTTGAGTGGCCTGGGTGAGTTGCTGGGCAAGAACAGCGAGAGCCAGTCGGCCTTGAGCAATGCGCTGGGCAGCAATGTGGAAAACCGCAGCGACCTGGACAATGCGTTCAAGGCGCTGGGCATGGATACCGGGATGATCGGGCAGTTTGCGCCGTTGCTGCTGCAGTACCTGGGGCAGCAGGGGATTGCCGGGTCGCTGTTGCAGAACCTGGGGAGTTTGTGGACCACTCCTGCTCCATTGACCGGGCCTTCGGTCTGAGGATTTTGCCAGCATCACAGCCTTGAAGGCTGACGCTGTACCTGTTGTGGGAGCGGCCTTGCGTCGCGAAGGGGCGCGAAGCGGCCCCAGGGTTTCGGCATAACTGCAGAGATTGCTGGGGCCGCTTTGCGGCCCTTTCGCGACGCAAGGCCGCTCCCACAAAAAAGCAGATTTGCGTCGGGTCAGCAGATCAGGTCGCTTCGGTAAAATCCACCAGCCGCACCGGGCGGCGGAAGCCGGCGGTCAGTACTGCCAGGTACGCAAGACCCAGCGCAAACCAGCACAGGCCA
The DNA here is from genome assembly GCF_002453565.1 of Pseudomonas sp. UBA6753. Lineage (NCBI taxonomy): Bacteria > Pseudomonadati > Pseudomonadota > Gammaproteobacteria > Pseudomonadales > Pseudomonadaceae > Pseudomonas > Pseudomonas sp. UBA6753. The sequence goes on from NZ_DKHD01000040.1 coordinate 21,498, forward strand.
ATCACCAAGGTAAGCGCCGACAGGCTGGTCCACAGCCACAGTGTCAGCCCCAACCCCACCAGCGGCACCAGGCCATAGCTCAGCAGCCCTTTGAGGCTGCGCTGCGAGGCATCGTCCACCAGGTGGGTCTTCACCACCGCCAGGTTCACCGCCGAAAACGCCACCAGCGCACCAAAGCTGATCAGCGAGGCAAGGGTCGCCAGGTCGATCACCAACGCCAGCAACGAGAACGCCGAAACCAGCAGAATGGCGAACACTGGCGTGCCAAAACGCGGTGACAGGTAGCCGAACGTTCGCTGCGGCAGCACCTTGTCACGGCCCATGGTGAACAGAATGCGCGACACAGCCGCCTGCGAGGCCAGCGCCGAGCCCAGGCTGCCGGCCACATAGGCCGCAGTGAAGAAGTTGGCCAGGAACTGCCCGCCCGCCTTGAACATCACCTCATTGGCCGCCGCATCGGCATTGGCAAAAGTGGTGCCCGGCAGTACCAGTTGGCTGACATAGGCCAGCACGGTGAACAGCACGCCGGCGAACAGGGTGGTGAGGATGATTGCCCGTGGCACATCGCGGCGGGCATCGCGGCATTCTTCGGCCAAGGTCGAGACAGCGTCAAAGCCGAGGAACGACAGGCACAGCACCGCCGCACCAGCCATCAGTGCGCCGAAGCCCGGCTGCGAACCGTCGCCCAGCAGTGGCGAAAGCAGGTCGAGCGGCTGGCCGGCCAGGGACTGGCAGGACAGGGCGACGAACACCACGATGAAGACGATCTGTGCGCCGACGATCAGGTTGCTGGTCTTGGCCACAGAGTGAATGCCGACCACGTTGAGCAGCGTGACCAGGGCAATCGAGGCCAGCGCGATAGACCATGCGGGGATGGCCGGGAAGGCGATGTTGAGGAACAGGCCGATCAGCAGGTAGTTGATCATCGGCAGGAACAGGTAGTCGAGCAGCAGCGACCAGCCGGCCAGGAAGCCCACGTTCGGGCCGAAGGCCATGTTGGTGTAGGAGTACGCCGAGCCCGCGACCGGGAAGCGTTTGACCATGAAGCTGTAGGAGGTGGCGGTGAACAGCATGGCCACCAGGGTGACGATATAGGCGCCGGCCGTGCGGCCACCAGTAAGTTCGGTGACGATGCCGTAAGTGGTGAAGATGGTCAGCGGGACCATGTACACCAGGCCGAAGAACACCAGAGCGGGCAGGCCGAGGACACGGCGGAGCTGGACGGGGGTGGAGCTGGGTGGGTTGGCCATCGTTCGATCCAGAGCATTTTTGTAGTTGTGCTTTGGTCGATTTTTATCCACTTAGGTGGGGTGTGACAAAGAAGTAATCCTAATGCTGATTATTAGCCAGGTTTTTAATCGGATTCTGTAATGCCTGTTCCGGCCTCTTCGCGGGCTCGCCCGCTCCCACAGGACCTGCACAGAATTCGAAAACTGTGGAGATCCTGTGGGAGCGGGCATGCCCGCGAAGAGGCCGGATCAGGCAGTAAGGATCTCAGCCCATTTCGGCCCGCAGCTGCTCGATCCGCAAGTCCTTCTCCACCCACAACTGGTTCACCCAGGCCTGCACGGTCTGCCTGAACTCAGCATCATTCTCGTAATCCCCCGCCCACAGCATCGGGTCCAGTTCACGCACACGAATGTCGATAATCACCCGGCTGATGCTGCCATTGAGCAAATCCCAGAAACCCGGCGCCTTGTTGCCGGGGTAGACGATGGTCACGTCCAGCAAGGCATCCAGCTGCTCGCCCAATGCCGCCAGCACGAACGCCACGCCACCAGCCTTGGGCTTGAGCAGGTAGCGATACGGCGATTGCTGCTGCTGACGCTTGGCTTCGGTGAAGCGTGTGCCTTCCAGGTAGTTCACCACGGTCACCGGCTGGCGCTTGAACAGTTCACAAGCAGCCTTGGTGATTTCCAGGTCCTTGCCTTTCAGCTCGGGGTGCTTCTCCAGGAAGGCCTTGCTGTAGCGCTTCATGAACGGGTAATCCAGCCCCCACCAGGCCAGGCCCAGCAGTGGTACCCAGATCAGCTCCTTCTTCAGGAAGAACTTGAAGAACGGTGTACGGCGGTTGAGGCTCTCGATCAGCGCCGGAATATCGACCCAGGTCTGGTGGTTGCTGACGGCCAGGTACGAAGTGTCCTTGCGCAGGTTCTCGACGCCGCGGATATCCCACTGGGTAGGAATGCACAGGGCAAAGATAGCCTTGTCGATCTCCGACCAGGTCTCGGCCACCCACATCACCGCCCATGAGGCATAGTCACGCCCACGCCCCGGCAGCACCAGTTTGAGCAGGGCGAAGACCAGCAGCGGGCAGATCAACACCAGGGTGTTGAGCAGCAGCAGGGTGGTAGTGAGGATGCCGGTCAGCAGGCGACGCATAAAGAGACTCTTGTTGTGGGAGATAAACGGTTGGCAATGATAAGCAGGGCAGTGGCCTACGCCAAATTTCCAGTGCCCTGCGGCGAGGACAAATGTTTCACATTATGTTGGTTAGGCTTGTGACAGCGAACCTATCCTGCCAGTGCAGTCTAAGCACTGACCCTCCTCAAGGAAGCTTGCCTGTGAAACCTCTGCTTGCCCTGTTGTCGTTGTTGGCGCTGCCGGTCATGGCCGCCGAGCCCACAATCTATGGCCGTTACGAGAACATAGCCCTGCCCGAACTGGGCGAAACCCTGAAAGCCAAGATGGATACCGGTGCCTTCACCGCGTCGCTGTCAGCCAAGGACATCGAGCTGTTCACCCGTGATGGCGACGAGTGGGTGCGCTTCCGCCTGGCTACCAAGGACTCGGACGGCAAGGTGTACGAGCACAAGGTCTCGCGCATCAGCAAGATCAAGGGCCGTGCGGATGAAGAGGAGGAAGGCGATGCGCCGGAAATCTCCAAGCGCCCGGTGGTCGACCTGGAGCTGTGCCTGGGGGATGTGAAGCGCACTGTCGAGGTCAACCTGGTGGACCGCAGCAGCTTCAACTACCCGCTGCTGGTGGGCTCCAAGGCTTTGCGCGAGTTCAAGGCGGCGGTCAACCCGGCCAAGAAGTTCACCGCTGGCAAGCCAGGCTGCTGATCGCAAGCAACCTGTACCGGCCTCTTCGCGGGCACGCCCGCTCCCACAGGGATGGCGCGTGTCCTTGTGGCTGCGGGGTATCTGGACTCCCCCCGAAAAGTTGGACAGTTTTAGGCAGTGGCCTGAATCCTGTAGCTGACAGGG
>NZ_DKHD01000041.1:0-14537 GCF_002453565.1 Pseudomonas sp. UBA6753
AAGAGCAAGAGCAAGAGCAAGCAGGTCTGGTGGTGGCTCAATGTGCCAGTGAGATGCGCCGCTGCTGTTGCAAAGGTGGCGTGGGGGCGAGACCAAGAATCAGATTTAACACCTTTCTTGTAGGCCGTTTCCCAAAGATACTCTTAACACCTATTCTCCGTTGCGCGCGCCAAATGCGGTCTCTCGTCTCGGCATGTCGTTGACCTTCAATGACCGGGTTAGCCGCCCGAAATCGTCAGACACCGCAGCTGAGCAATACCGAGTAATCGGCATTGGCGCCTTATGGCGGCTGTGCGTGGGGCACCTGCGGGTGCGCCGGGTGCCTGACGTCCCGGTCGGCTAACCCACGTACAGCTGCCACCATACTGTTTAGCCGCGGTCGGTGGTCGCTTCACTATGACAGGAGCCTTGAATGACCACCGAGGAATCGAAATACACAGACGGCAAAACCGGAACCGCATATAACTGAAAGGTTTAGCAGGGGCTCTGTGGGAGCGGGCGCGCCCGCGAACACCGGCGCAGCCGGTGCCAGCCACAGCGTTGGATTCTTCGCGGGCACGCCCGCTCCCACAGAAACCACGTCGCGCTTGCTAACGCGTGCCAGCCACCGCGTTGGATTCTTCGCGGGCACGCCCGCTCCCACAAAAGCCACGTCGCGCTTGCGAAACGAGTTCCGGCCCCGGCCCGAGCCGAAGTTGCTTCAAGCCTGCTTGAGCAACAACGCCACCCCCGGGAAATACTGCCCCAGCTCATTGTGCAACTTGCGATAGGCATACGGGAAGTACCAGGCGATGGCACAGTCGGTATGTTTCTGCAGATCGTCGACCAGGTCCTGCAGTTCCTCGGGGCTGGCATGCTGGCCAGCCTTCCACGGGCTGATGAACAGCGCCCCTGCTTTCAACTGGCTGGGGTAGGCCACCTGGCGCGCCAGGGCAGCGGTCTGCTGCAGGGCGTCGGCCATGTCCAGCCGGGCAACTTTTGGCCAGCGCTGGCTGACACTGAGGTACAGCGCTTCATCGGCACTGCTGATCGACAGGTCGCAGCGCCCTTCGTGTTCGCCTTCGTCGCGCTGCTTCTTGCCGGCAAACTGCTGCAGCGCCGCCAGTTCGGCCTGCCAGGCCGCTGCGGCAAGCAGCCCGGTATTGGCGGCGGCGCCATGCCAGTAAGGTGCTTCGGCATCGCCGGCAAACTGGTTGAAGCGGTCGATACAGTCGCCCCAGCGCTCCAGCACCGGGGCGAGAAACTCCAGGCGCGGGTTGTTGATGATCTGGCCTCGCATGCTGCGCTCTCCTGTTATCGTTGTGATCGCGTTCAGCTGAAAGTGATGGCTAGGTGATATCACTGTATTCAGTGTGGCACAACCAGGTGAATTGGCCATTACCCGGGCGGTGCCTGTTCGACTGCAAAGCGGCCCGCTTCGATTGACGCTCCCGGTGCAACCCTCTAACCTTCGCGCGTGTTTCAGGTGCCCTGCCAGCCCCGACTGGGCAGGGTGAAACTGGGAAGCCGGTGGGTGCCAGCATGGCCCGATTCCGGCGCTGCCCCCGCAACGGTAGGTGAGTCGCGGCCGCGCAGGGCCACTGGGTGCCAGCACCCGGGAAGGCGCGCAGGCCTGGGCCAAGGCCCGCTCACAAGCCCGGAGACCGGCCTGATACTGCCAACGGCATCACGGAGGGTGATGCGCGGTGCACCGTGGCGTACGGCCACGGCCCCTGCGCGTTCTCCGTCTGCCCGCCTTTTACCTGTCGCCGCGCGTTGCCGTGGTGCCAGCCAGCGGAGAACCCTGATGAGCGAATCCACCGAACGCGACGAACGCCACCTGGCGCGCATGCAGCGCAAGAAGGCGATCATCGACGAACGCATCGCCAATTCCCCCAACGAATGCGGCCTGCTGCTGGTGCTGACCGGCAATGGCAAGGGCAAGAGCAGCTCGGCCTTCGGTATGCTCGCGCGCGCCCTGGGCCATGGCATGCAGTGCGGTGTGGTGCAGTTCATCAAGGGCCGCAACAGCACCGGCGAAGAGCTGTTCTTCCGCCGCTTCCCCGAGCAGGTGCGCTACCACGTGATGGGCGAGGGCTTTACCTGGGAAACCCAGGACCGCCAGCGCGACATTGCCGCCGCCGAAGCGGCCTGGGCCGTGTCGCGCCAGTTGCTGCAAGACCCTAGCGTGCAGTTCGTGGTGCTCGATGAACTGAACATCGCCCTCAAGCACGGCTACCTCGACCTTGACCAGGTGCTGTCCGACATCCAGGCCCGCCCACCGATGCAGCATGTGATCGTCACTGGCCGTGCCGCGAAACCCGAGATGATCGAGCTGGCCGACACCGTGACCGAGATGGGCATGCTCAAGCACGCCTTCCAGGCCGGCATCCGTGCACAGAAGGGCGTGGAACTGTGAGCCAGCCGCGCCATTGCCCCGCCGTGCTGATCGCGGCACCGGCCTCTGGCCAGGGCAAGACCACCGTCACCGCCGCCCTGGCCCGCCTGCACCGCAACCTTGGGCGCAAGGTGCGGGTGTTCAAGTGCGGGCCCGACTTTCTCGACCCGATGATCCTCGAGCGGGCCAGCGGCGCGCCGGTGTACCAGCTCGACCTGTGGATGATCGGCGCCGAGGAAAGCCGCCGCCTGCTGTGGGAAGCCGCCGGCGAGGCCGACCTGATCCTGATCGAAGGGGTGATGGGGCTGTTCGACGGCACGCCGTCCAGCGCCGATCTGGCGCGCCACTTCGGCGTGCCGGTGCTGGCGGTGATCGACGGCACGGCCATGGCCCAGACCTTCGGCGCGCTGGCCCTGGGCCTTGCACGCTACCAGGCGGACCTGCCGTTTGCCGGTGTGCTGGCCAACCGGGTCGGCAGCCTGCGCCACGCGCAACTGCTGGAAGGTAGCCTGACCGAGGGCCTGCGCTGGTATGGTGGCTTGTCCCGCGAGCGCGGTATAGAGCTGCCCAGCCGCCACCTGGGGCTGGTCCAGGCCAGCGAACTGAACGACCTGGACGCTCGCCTGGATGCCGCTGCCGAGGCGTTGGGCGCCAGTTGCGATGCTGCCTTGCCGCCGCCAGTGACCTTTGCCGAACCTCAGCTGCAAGCCGGTACTGCCTCATTGGCCGGTGTGCGTATTGGCGTGGCGCGGGACGAGGCCTTCGCCTTCACCTATGGCGCCAACCTCGACCTGCTGCGCAACCTGGGCGCGCAGCTGGAGTTTTTCTCGCCGCTGCATGACCGCGAACTACCAGCAGTGGACAGCCTGTATCTGCCGGGCGGTTATCCCGAACTGCACCACCACGCCCTGGCCGGTAATGCGCCGATGAACGAGGCGATCCGTGCCCATCACGCCCAGGGCAAACCGTTGCTGGCCGAGTGCGGCGGCATGCTGTATCTGCTCGATGCCCTGACCGACGTGGCCGGCGAGCGTGCCGAGCTGCTCGGCCTGCTGCCGGGCGAAGCGACCATGCAGAAGCGCCTGGCTGCCTTGGCCTTGCAGGCGGTGGAACTGCCTGAAGGCACCCTGCGCGGTCACACCTATCACCATTCGCTGACCAGTACCGCACTGGAGCCGATCGCACGTGGCCTGAGCCCCAATGGCGGGCGTGGCAACGAAGCGGTGTACCGCCTGGGTCGGCTGACGGCTTCCTACGTGCACTTCTACTTCCCCTCCAACCCGGATGCGGCGGCGGCGCTGTTGCGACCATGAGCGAACACGCCTACAGCGACGCCGAGCGCGCCGCGATCTACCGGGCCATCGGCGAGCGCCGTGACATGCGCCATTTCGCCGGTGGCGAGGTAGCCCCGGAACTGCTGGGCCGCCTGTTGGCTGCCGCGCACCAGGCGCCCAGCGTCGGGCTGATGCAGCCCTGGCGTTTCATCCGCATCACCCGGCGCGACCTGCGTGCGCGCATCCAGGCCTTGGTGGAAGCAGAGCGGGTGCGTACCGCCGAAGCTTTGGGCGAACGCTCCGACGCCTTCATGAAGCTGAAGGTGGAAGGCATCAACGACTGCGCCGAGTTGCTGGTGGCCGCCCTGATGGACAACCGCGAGCCGCATATCTTCGGCCGTCGCACCCTGCCGGAAATGGACCTGGCCTCGCTGGCCTGCGCCATCCAGAACCTGTGGCTGGCAGCCCGTGGCGAAGGCCTGGGCATGGGCTGGGTGTCGCTGTTCGACCCGCAGGCGCTGGCGGCGCTGCTGGGCATGCCGGCCGGGGCCAAGCCGGTCGCGGTGCTGTGCCTGGGGCCGGTGACCGAGTTCTACCCGGCACCGATGCTGGTGCTGGAAAACTGGGCCGAGGAACGGCCCTTGAGTGAAATGCTCTTTGAGAACCAATGGGGAGAGCGCCAATGAGCGTGGCCTTGCTGACCGTGGCCGGGGTGGCCCTGGATGCTTTGCTGGGCGAACCGCAGCGGCGCCACCCGCTGGTAGCCTTCGGCAACATGGCCAGTAACCTCGAGCGCCGCCTGAATGCCGGTGGGCGCGGCTGGCGCAGCCACGGGGTGAGCGCATGGTTCCTGGCCGTGGTGCCGCTTACCCTGGTGGCACTGATCCTCTCATGGCTGCCGTACATCGGCTGGCTGGTCGACGTGCTGGCGCTGTACTGCGCCGTCGGGCTGCGCAGCCTGGGCGAACACGTGTTGCCGGTGGCCAGTGCCTTGCGCCAGGGTGACCTGCAAGAAGCGCGGCGCCGTGTGGGCTACCTGGTCAGCCGCGAAACCCGCGAACTGGACGAACCTGCGGTGGCCCGGGCGGCCACCGAATCGGTACTGGAGAATGGCAGCGATGCGGTATTCGCGGCGCTGTTCTGGTTCGTGGTCGCCGGCGCGCCGGGCGTGGTGCTGTACCGCCTGAGCAACACCCTGGACGCCATGTGGGGCTACCGCAACGAGCGCTTCGAACGCTTCGGCTGGTGCGCGGCGCGCGTCGACGATGTGCTCAACTATATTCCCGCCAGGCTGGTGGCGTTGACCTACGCGCTGCTGGGCAAGACCCGCCTGGCCCTGGCCTGCTGGCGCAAGCAGGGCCCGCTGTGGGACAGCCCCAATGCCGGGCCGGTGATGGCCGCCGGTGCTGGTGCGTTAGGGGTGGAACTCGGTGGCCCGGCGGTTTACCACGGCGAGCTGCATGAGCGGCCACGCCTGGGTGACGGGCCAATGGCTGACGCCGACGCCATCGAGCGCGGCTGGGGCCTGGTGCAGCGCGGCGTATGGCTGTGGCTGCTGGTGATCTGCCTGGGGGCCTATATCAATGCTTGAACACGGAGGCCGCCTGCTGCGGGCGGTACGGCAATACGGCATCGCCCGCGAGCAGTGGCTCGACCTGTCCAGCGGCATTGCGCCATGGCCTTTCCCGATTCCACCGATTCCCATGGAGGCCTGGGCCCGCCTGCCGGAGACCGAGGACGGCCTGGAGGACGCCGCGCGTGCGTATTACGGCGCCCGCCAGTTGCTGGCGGTGGCCGGTTCCCAGGCCGCGATCCAGGCTTTGCCGCTGTTGCGCGCAGCCGGCCGGGTAGGGGTGTTGACGCCTTGCTATGCCGAGCACCCATACGCCTGGCAACGGGCGGGGCACCAGTTGCTGGAGCTGGACGAAGCGCAGGTCGAGGCGACGCTCGACAGCCTCGACGTACTGGTGCTGGTCAACCCCAACAACCCCACCGGCCGCCGGGTGCCGCGTGAACGCCTGTTGGATTGGCATGCGCGCCTGGCCGCCCGCGGTGGTTGGCTGCTGGTCGACGAAGCGTTCATGGACAACACCCCGGCGGATGGCGTGGTCGATTGTGCCGAGCGCCCGGGGCTGATCGTGCTGCGCTCGTTCGGCAAGTTCTTCGGCCTGGCCGGCGTGCGCCTGGGGTTCGTTGCCGCCGAACGCAGCCTGCTGCTGCGCCTGGCCGAGTTGCTGGGGCCGTGGACCGTCAATGGCCCGACCCGGGTGCTGGCCCAGGCCAGCCTGGCCGACCACGCGGCCCAGCGTGTGCAGGTCGAACGCTGCGCTGCCGCCAGCCAGCGGCTGGCTATGCTGTTGCGCAGCGCCGGCCTGGCACCCAGCGGTGGTTGCGACCTGTTTCAGTACGTACGCAGCGAGCACGCTGCGCAACTGCATGACTTTCTTGCCTGCCGCGGCATCCTGGTGCGGCTGTTCGAGCACCCGCCGGCGGTACGCCTTGGGCTGCCTGCCCATGCGGCGGACGAACAGCGCCTGGCCCAGGCCCTGGCGGCCTATCAGAAGGAAACGGCATGACCACCCTCATGGTGCAAGGCACCACCTCCGACGCCGGCAAGAGCACGCTGGTGACCGCACTATGCCGCTGGCTGTTGCGCCAGGGCGTCGGCGTGGTGCCGTTCAAGCCACAGAACATGGCGCTGAACAGCGCGGTGACCGCCGACGGTGGTGAGATCGGCCGGGCCCAGGCAGTGCAGGCCCAGGCCTGCCGGCTGCAACCGCACACCGACATGAACCCGGTGCTGCTCAAGCCCAACAGCGACACCGGCGCCCAGGTGATCATCCATGGCCGTGCCGTCACCAGCATGAACGCGGTGGCCTACCACGACTACAAGGCTATCGCCATGCAGGCGGTGCTGGCTTCGCACCAGCGCCTGAGTGCTGCCTGGCCGGTGGTCATGGTCGAAGGTGCGGGCTCGCCAGCGGAGATCAACCTGCGTGCCGGTGACATCGCCAACATGGGCTTTGCCGAAGCGGTGGACTGCCCGGTGATACTGGTTGCCGACATCAATCGTGGTGGTGTGTTCGCCCATCTGGTCGGCACGCTGGAACTGCTGTCGCCCAGTGAGCAGGCGCGGGTAAAGGGCTTTGTCATCAACCGCTTCCGCGGCGACATAGCCTTGCTGCAGCCGGGGCTGGACTGGCTGGAGCAGCGCACCGGCAAGCCGGTGCTGGGCGTGCTGCCGTATGTTAACGACCTGCATCTGGAAGCCGAAGACGGCATTGATGTGCGCCAGGGGGCGAAGACCGAGCGCGTGCTCAAGGTGATCGTCCCGGTGCTGCCGCGTATCAGCAACCACACAGACTTCGACCCACTGCGCCTGCACCCCCAGGTGGACCTGCAGTTCATCGGCCCGGGCCAGCCGATCCCGGCCGCCGACCTGATCATCCTGCCGGGTTCCAAGAGTGTGCGCGGCGACCTGGCGCAACTGCGTGAGCGCGGTTGGGACAAGGCCATCGACCGGCACCTGCGCTATGGCGGCAAGCTGATCGGGATCTGCGGTGGCCTGCAGATGCTGGGCCGCGAAGTGCATGACCCGCTGGGTCTCGAAGGGGCCGCCGGCTCCAGCCCGGGGCTTGGCCTGCTCGATTACGCCACGGTGCTCGAAGCCGAGAAGCAACTGCGCAACGTTGCCGGCACGCTGAACCTGGAGGCAGTCCCGGTTGCCGGTTATGAAATTCATGCCGGCGTCACCACGGGGCCTGCCCTGGAGCAGCCAGCCGTGCAACTTGCCGATGGCCGTTGCGATGGTGCTATCAGCGCTGATGGCCAGATACTTGCCACCTACCTGCACGGCCTGTTCGAAGGCAGCCAGTCGTGCGCGGCGCTGCTGCGCTGGGCTGGGCTGGATGATGTGCAGGCCGTCGATTACCAGGCCCTGCGCGAACGCGATATCGAGCGCCTGGCCGACCTGGTGGAAAAGCACCTGGACACCGCGCGCCTGCGCCAGCTCTGTGGGGTGGCCTGACATGCTCAACCTGATCCTCGGTGGCGCCCGCTCGGGCAAGAGCCGCTTGGCCGAACAGCTGGCCAGCGCCAGTGGCCTGCCGGTGACCTATATCGCCACCAGCCAGCCGCTGGATGGAGAAATGAACGAACGCGTGCTGCTGCATCGCCAGCGTCGCCCCGATGACTGGGGGTTGATCGAAGAGCCCTTGGCCCTGGCCGCGGTACTGCGCGCCGAAGCGGCCGAAGGGCGCTGCCTGCTGGTGGATTGCCTGACCCTGTGGCTGACCAACCTGCTGATGCTCGAAGACGACCAGCGCCTGGCCGAGGAGCGTGATGCGCTGCTGGCCTGCCTGGAACAGTTGCCGGGCACGGTCATCCTGGTCAGTAACGAAACCGGCCTGGGCGTCGTGCCCATGGGCGAGCTGACCCGGCGCTATGTCGACCTGGCCGGCTGGCTGCACCAGGCCGTGGCTGAACGCTGTCAGCGCGTGGTGCTGACCGTGGCCGGCCTGCCCCTAATGCTCAAAGGACCTGCACTATGACCCAAGCCTGGTGGCGTGACGCCTGCCAACCCCTCGACAACGCCGCCATGGACCAGGCCCGCGCCCGTCAGCAGCAGCTGACCAAACCTGCCGGTTCGCTGGGCCAACTGGAAGGTTTGGCCATTCAGCTGGCCGGCCTGCAGGGGTGTGAACGGCCGACCTTGGATAACGCCGCAATCAGCATTTTTGCCGGTGACCACGGCGTGGTCGAGGAAGGCATCTCGGCCTACCCGCAAGCGGTGACCGGGCAGATGCTGCGTAACTTCGTCGGTGGTGGCGCGGCAATCAGCGTGCTGGCGCGCCAGCTGCAGGCGAGTCTGGAAGTGGTCGACCTGGGCACCATCGACCCGCACCTGGAACTGCCTGGCGTGCGCCATCTGCGCCTGGGCGCCGGTACCGCCAACTTCGCCCGCCAGCCAGCGATGACCGAGGGCCAGCTGCAGGCCGCCCTGCAGGCTGGCCGCGATAGTGCCCTGCGCGCCGCCGAACAGGGCGCGCAGCTGTTCATCGGTGGCGAGATGGGTATTGGCAACACCACGGCTGCCGCTGCCTTGGCTAGCGTCCTGCTGGGTTGCCCGCCGGCTGAGTTGAGTGGCCCGGGTACCGGCCTGGACCACGCCGGGGTGCGGCACAAGGCCGAGGTCATCGAACGGGCGCTGAGCCTGCATGGCCTGAGCGCCAACGATCCATTGCAGGCACTGGGCTGTGTCGGTGGTTTCGAGATCGCGGCGCTGGCCGGTGCCTACATTGGCTGCGCGCAGGCGGGTATCGCGGTGCTGGTGGACGGCTTCATCTGCAGTGTCGCCGCGCTGCTGGCGGTGCGCCTCAACCCGCAGTGCCGGGCCTGGTTGCTGTTCGCCCACCAAGGCGCAGAGCCTGGGCACAAAGCCTTGCTCGACGCGTTGCAGGCCGAGCCGTTGCTGGCCCTGGGCCTGCGCCTGGGCGAGGGCAGTGGGGCTGCCCTGGCCGTACCGCTGTTGCGCCTGGCCTGTGCGTTGCACGGGCAGATGGCGACCTTCGCCGAGGCTGCGGTGGCGGACCGCCCGGCATGATCCTCGACCTGCTGCGCCATGGCGAAACGGAACAGGGCGGCCTGCGTGGCAGCCTTGATGATGCCTTGACCGACAAGGGCTGGGCGCAGATGCGTGGCGCCGTGGCCGAAGCCGGCCCGTGGGAGGTGCTGGTCAGTTCGCCGCTGCAGCGCTGCGCGCGTTTTGCCGAGGAACTGGGCGAGCGGCTGAACCTGCCGGTACAGCGCGAAGCGGCGTTGCAGGAACTGCATTTTGGCGACTGGGAAGGCCGTAGTGCGGCGCAGATCATGGAAGACCAGGCGGACGCGCTGGGGCGCTTCTGGGCGGACCCTTACGCGTTTACACCGCCCAATGGCGAGCCGGTCGAGGCGTTCGCCGAGCGTGTGCTGGCGGCTGTCGAGCGCCTGAGCCATCAGCATGCTGGCAAGCGTGTGCTGCTGGTCACCCATGGCGGCGTGATGCGGCTGTTGCTGGCCCGTGCCCGTGGTTTGCCGAGGGCGCAGTTGCTGCAGGTCGAAGTCGGCCACGCTGCGCTGATGCGACTGGTGCCGGGTGACGACGGCCAGTTGGTCGAGGGGCGCTGAAATGTTGCCGTTGTGGATTGCCTTGCAGTTTCTCAGCAGCCTGCCGGTGAGTCTGCCGGGCATGCCGGCGCCACGCGAGGTGGGGCGCTCGCTGCTCTGCTACCCGCTGGTCGGGTTGCTGTTCGGCCTGTTGCTGTGGCTGGCCAGCCACTTGCTGGAGGGTACACCGGCGCCGTTGCACGCGGCCCTGCTGCTGACGTTGTGGGTGTTGCTCAGTGGCGCCTTGCATCTGGATGGCCTGGCGGACAGCGCCGACGCTTGGCTGGGCGGCTTCGGTGACCGCGAACGCACCCTGCTGATCATGAAAGACCCGCGTAGCGGGCCGATTGCCGTGGTTACGCTGGTGCTGGTGCTGTTGTTGAAGTTCTGCGCGTTGTGGGTGCTGGTCGAGCAGGGCATTGGCGTGCAATTGCTACTGGCACCGTTGATCGGGCGGGCGGCGATGCTCGGGTTGTTCCTGAGTACGCCTTATGTACGGCAGGGTGGCTTGGGGCAAGCGCTGGCTGAGCATCTGCCCCAGCATGCGGCCGGCTCGGTGCTGCTGGGCTGTGTGCTTTTTTGCCTGGTCCTGGGCGGGTGGGTCGTGGTGCTGGCGTTAGCGGTGTTTGCCTGGTTGCGACAACTGATGTGCCGGCGCCTGGGCGGGACTACCGGCGATACCGCTGGTGCAATGCTGGAGTTGCTCGAACTGGCCGTGGTGCTGGGGTTGGCGTTGGGCCTCTGAGCCTTGCTCCTACAAGTGACCGCGCAATCAGATGTGTCTGTAGGGCGCTTCTGAGCCTAACGTGTCGGTAAATTCCTGAAAAAACTCAGCAAGAACCGGCATCTTTTTACTGGCGTATGCTTGCCCCTCCCGCAAACTGTCGAGGAGTGTCGGCACCATGCGTCATGTCATTCTCGCTGCGTTCTTGTTAGCCGTGGGGCCTGCTGCCATGGCAGCCGATCTCATGGCTTTCTGGAACACCCCCCGCCACGGTGGCAACAGCTTCAACCGGCTGCCGCCTGATCAAGCCTACTTCGACGCCTTGAGCGGTTATGGCGCGACCTGGGTGCGGCTGTCCTACGACAAATGGCAGCCGGCGGAACGCGACTTCCTCCTCGGCGATGCCGATGCCTACCAAGGCCTGCCTGCGGCCGACCTGGCCACGCTGCGAGCCACCCTCGACCGCGCCTATAAGGCCGGCCTCAAGGTGGTCATCGCACCGCTTTCGCTACCCGGCATGCGCTGGTCGCAGAACAACCAGGGCCAGTTCGACGACCGCCTCTGGCAGGACAAACGCTACTGGCTGCAGGCTGCGGCCTTCTGGCGGGATCTGGCCCGTGAGCTGAAAGGTCACCCGGCCATCGCCGCCTACAACCTGGTCAACGAGCCCGCCCCGGAGAAGCAAGGTGGCCTGGCCGAGCATGCCGACCCTGGGCAAATGCAGCAGTGGTATGCACGGCAGCAGGGCAGTGCGCGTGATCTGCCGGCCCTGTATCGGCAGTTGATAGCGGCCATTCGCGAGGAGGACGCGGACACGCCGGTCATGCTCGATGCCGGCTGGTTCGCCGCCGCCGACGCCTTTGGTTACTGGCCGGCACCTCTGGAAGACCAGCGGGTGCTCTACAGCGTGCACATGTACGAGCCCTATCTGGTGACCAGTGCACCGAACATGACGCGCAAGCAACCCATCGCCTATCCCGGCTCGGCACCGTTCGCGGGGCAGACGCAGCAGTGGGATGGCCAGCGTGTGGCGCAATACCTGCGCCAGCCGCTGGACTGGGCCGCGGCCATGAACGTGCCCCGCTCGCGGTTGGTGGTGGGCGAGTTCGGCTGCATGCGCAGGCTGCCGGGGTGCCGGCAATACCTGGAAGACGTGCTCAGCGTGCTGGATCGCCACCGGTTGCACTGGGCCTTCTACAGCTTCCGTGAAGATAACTGGGACGGCATGGACTACGAACTGGGCTCGGCCAAGGTGCCGTGGCGCTATTGGCAAGCAATCGAGCAGGGCGCTCCAGACCCGCTGGTGCGCAAGGCTACAGTAGAGTTCGAGCCGATTCGCCGGCGCTTGAGCCTGGTTAAGTAATTGGGGGCCGCTTTGCGGCCCATCGCCGGCAAGCCAGCTCCCACAGATACAGCGACAACCTCGAGAGCAACGCTGTACCTGTGGGAGCTGGCTTGCCGGCGATGGGCTGCGTAGCAGCCCCATTAACGCTATCTGACAGGCATTAGGGGGCGTCGGTAATCGTGAAATCTCTTGCAACACACATGACGCGGGTATATACACGTATCCATGTTGACCAGTGAATGCATCTGCACCCATCTGCGTCGTGCCGCCCGTGGGGTGAGTCGGCATTACGACGAGGCCCTTGCCGGCTTCGGGGTCAATGTCGCCCAGTTTTCCCTGTTGCGTCATCTGCAGCGGCTCGATCGCCCCAGTATCACCACCCTGGCGGAGGCCATGGGCCTGGAGCGTAGTACCCTGGGCCGCAACCTGCGGGTGCTGGAGGCTGAAGGGCTGGTGGCCTTGGCCGATGGTGACGATCAGCGCAACCGCGTGGTGCTGCTGACCGAGGCCGGTACCCAGCTGCTGCGCGCTGCCCATCCAGCCTGGGAACAGGCTCAGGCCGAACTGGTGGAGCGGCTGGGGGCAGGGCAGCGGGATGAACTGGTGCGTTTGCTGAACCAGCTGGCTTGAATTGATACGACTATAAGCGGGTATATACCCGTAAAACCTTGCGATGTGCTGGAGATAACGACAATGACTTCGGTGTGGCGAACCAGCGGGTGGGTATTGGTGGGGGCAGCGCTGATCCTGGCGCTGTCCCTGGGTGTGCGGCACGGCTTCGGCCTGTTCCTGGCGCCTATGAGCGCGGACTTCGGCTGGGGGCGTGAGGTATTCGCCTTCGCCATTGCCTTGCAGAACCTGATCTGGGGGCTGGCGCAACCGTTCGCCGGCGCTCTGGCCGACCGCATGGGCGCGGCGCGGGTGGTGATCATTGGCGGTATTCTCTACGCTGCCGGGTTGGTGCTGATGGGCATGGCCGACTCGGCCTGGTCGTTGTCGCTGAGTGCCGGCTTGCTGATCGGTATCGGCCTGTCCGGCACCTCGTTCTCGGTCATCCTCGGCGTGGTTGGGCGTGCCGTGCCGGCGGAGAAGCGCAGCATGGCCATGGGCATTGCCAGCGCTGCCGGTTCTTTCGGCCAGTTCGCGATGTTGCCGGGCACCCTCGGCCTGATCCAGTGGCTGGGCTGGTCCGCAGCGTTGCTGGTACTGGGCCTGATGGTGGCGCTGATCGTGCCCTTCGTTGGCCTGCTGCGCGACCGGCCGCTGCCCACTCATGGTGCCGAACAGACCCTGGGCCAGGCCCTGCGCGAGGCGTGCTCGAACTCCGGCTTCTGGTTGCTGGCGCTGGGCTTTTTCGTTTGTGGTTTCCAGGTGGTGTTCATTGGCGTGCACCTGCCGGCCTACCTGGTCGACCAGCACCTGGCCGCGACCACCGGCACAACGGTGCTGGCGCTGGTAGGCCTGTTCAATATCGTCGGTACCTTCACCGCGGGCTGGCTGGGCGGGCGCATGTCCAAGCCGCGTCTGCTGACCGGGTTGTACCTGCTGCGTGCGGTAGTGATCGTGCTGTTCCTCTGGGCGCCGGTGACTGAAGTCAGCGCTTACCTGTTCGGCATCGCCATGGGCCTGCTGTGGTTGTCCACGGTGCCGTTGACCAACGGCACGGTGGCCACTGTGTTCGGCGTGCGCAACCTGTCCATGCTTGGCGGTATCGTCTTCCTGTTCCACCAGCTGGGCGCCTTCCTGGGCGGCTGGTTGGGCGGGGTAGTGTATGACCGCACCGGCAGCTACGACCTGGTCTGGCAGATTTCCATCCTGCTCAGTCTGCTGGCTGCCGCCCTCAACTGGCCCGTGCGCGAACGCCCGGTCGCCCGCCTGCAGGCCCAGGCCGCATGAGCCGCTACCTGGCTCGAGGGCTACTGGCCGTCGCCGCCCTGTTGCTGCTGGCGCTGGTGTGGTGGGGCTGGCACAAGGGCGGGATGGCGCTGATGCAGCTGGGCATGAGTGTTTGTTAGGCGCTACCCTGCAAGTTCAGGGGTTGTCTTGCGGGAGAACGAGTCATGCGTGCACATTGGTTGACGGTGCCGGTGCTGGCCTTGCTTGCCGGCGCATCGAGCTGGGCTGCCGATTGCCCGGCGTTGTTGCAGGGTAGCCTGCCAGAGTTGCGGGGCAAGGGGCAGGTGGACCTGTGCCAGCGCTTTGCCGGCAAGCCGCTGGTGGTGGTCAACACGGCCAGTTACTGCGGTTTTGCGCCGCAGTTCGAGGGGCTTGAGGCGACATACAAGGAATACCACGATCAAGGCCTGGAAATGCTTGGTGTGCCTTCCAATGACTTCAAGCAGGAGGACGCCGACAGCGAGAAGACTGCCAAGGTTTGTTATGCCAACTATGGCGTCACCTTTACCATGACCAAGACACAGGCGGTTCGGGGCGCGGATGCGATACCGCTGTTCGCGGAGCTGGCCAGCCAGAGCAGTGCGCCGAAGTGGAATTTCTACAAGTACGTGGTGGACCGTAAAGGCAAGGTGATAGGTAACTTCTCCAGCCTGACCAAGCCGGATGATCCAGCGTTCCGGGCAGCCATCGAAAAGGCCATTGCCTCCCAGCCATAACCTGGCTGCTCTTGCTCTTGCTCTTGCTCTTGCTCTTGCTCTTGCTCTTGCTCTTGCTCTT
>NZ_DKHD01000002.1:0-29667 GCF_002453565.1 Pseudomonas sp. UBA6753
ATCTCAACCGCTGTCGATCATTTGATCGTAGCCCTTTCAACTTCGCTTCAACTATCTAACTCATTGAATCTCAAGGAGTTTGTCGTTCCGGCGCCGCTGGAAGTGGGGCGCATTATAAGGGGATTCGAAAGGGCGTCAACCTTTAATTTCAAGAAATTGAAATAATGCTCAAACCACCCTTCCCTGCCTCCGACCAACCCTGGGCAGCACCCGCGAAACCGCGGGAACCCGCAACACCATCAACACAGCCCCAATAAACGCATAGATCGCCCACTCCCGCAGATCCGAGCGCACGATCCACAAGAAATGCAGCAACCCCAACCCAAGTATCACGTACACCAACCGGTGCAGCTTCTTCCAACGCGCACCCAACCGCCGCTGGCTATACCGATTCGAGGTAACCGCCAGGGCCAGCAACCCAAGAAACCCAAGCGCACCCACAATAATGTAAGGCCGCTTGCGCAACTCAACCGTCAGCTGCCCCCAGTCCAGCCCAAGGATAAAGAACAGGTAAGCCAGGATGTGCAGCACGATATAGGCAAACACCCACAACCCCAGTTGCCGGCGCACCACGATCCAGCCCGACCATCCCGTCAGCTTCTGTAGCGGCGTCATGCCCAAGGTAACCAGCAGGAAGGTCAGCGCCCCGAGCCCAAGCCGGTCCATCATGATCTTGCCAGGGTCAGGCCCTAGCAGATTCATCGCCGCCTCATACAACCACCAGACCGGGAACAGGCACCCCACGATGAAGATGGCCAGACGAAACCAAGGGTAACGCATCAATAGTTCTTCCGCAGATCGAGCCCGGTATACAGCGACGCCACTTCATCGGCATAGCCATTGAACATCTGGGTTTCCCGCACATTGGGACTGAACAGACCGCTGGGCAGCCGCCGTTCACGCGCCTGGCTCCAACGAGGGTGGTCGACCGTCGGGTTCACATTGGCATAGAAACCATATTCATCCGGCGCCAGCCCTTCCCAGGTGGTGCCCGGTTGCTCGGCCACCAGGCTGATACGCACGATCGACTTGATGCTCTTGAAGCCATACTTCCACGGCACCACCAGCCGCAACGGCGCGCCATTCTGGTTGGGCAGCTCCCGGCCGTACATGCCGACCGCCAGGATCGCCAAAGGATGCATCGCCTCATCCAGACGCAAGCCTTCTCTATAAGGCCAGTCGATCAAGGCGAACCCCGAACGCTGCCCCGGCATGTGCTCCGGGTCTTTCAGGGTTTCGAAGCGCACATAGCGCGCCTTGGACGTCGGCTCGACCTGCTTGAGCACCTGCGCCAACGGGAAGCCCAGCCACGGAATGACCATCGACCACGCCTCCACGCAACGCAGCCGGTAGATGCGCTCCTCAAGCTGGTACGGTTTGACGAAGTCTTCCAGTGCATAGCGCCCGGGCTTACCCACTTCGCCATCGACCACAACGCTCCACGGTTCGGTTTTCAGGCTGTCGCCATTGGCCGCCGGGTCGCCCTTGTCGGGCCCGAACTCGTAGAAGTTGTTGTAGTGGGTGGCATCCTTGAACGGCGTGATTGCCTCACCCTTTACCGTTACTGCCTGCCATCGAGTGGCCGCGAGCTTTTCACTGAACCAGCCAGGCGCCCTGCCCGCCTCGACATCGGCGTAACGGCTGGCTTCAGTTGCGCGCGCCATGCTCGGCAAGGCACCCAAGGCCAGGCCGGCCAACGAGCCACCCAGCAGGGTACGACGGGAGAGGTAGATGCCTTCGGGGGTGATCTCCGACGCCTTGCACTCGGAAGACCTAGGAAGCTTGATGAGCATGAGCGGCTCCACAGCACTGGATAACGGATGTACCAGTAAGACTATGGAGCCGGCGGGTTATTCCTGCATTAAATGATTGTCACGCTTTACGACGGCGTGCCTTGAGCAGGAACTGGATCGGCCCCGAAGCCGCATAGGCGAGGAAGATCAGCAGCAAGATACGCGGCGGGTCGCTGAACACCACGGCAAACACCAGCACCACGGCCAGGATAGCCACGAACGGTACACGGCCCTTGAGGTCCAGCTCCTTGAAGCTGTTGTACTTGATGTTGCTGACCATCAGCATGCCGGCAGCAGCCACCAGCAGCGCCACCAGGAACGACAGCTTGGAGCCCTGGATGCCGTAGTCGCTGAACGCCCACACGGTACCCGCGACCACGCCCGCGGCAGCCGGGCTGGCCAGGCCGATGAAGTAGCGCTTGTCGGCGGTGCCGACCTGGGTATTGAAGCGAGCCAGGCGCAGTGCTGCACCGGCCACATAGATGAAGGCGACCATCCAGCCGACCTTGCCCATGTCGCCCAGCGCCCAGCCAAAGGCCAGCAAGGCCGGAGCCACACCGAAGGCGACCATGTCCGACAGCGAGTCGTACTCGGCACCAAAGGCGCTCTGGGTGTTGGTCATGCGCGCGACACGGCCATCGAGGCCGTCGAGCACCATGGCCACGAAGATGGCGATGGCAGCGAAGGCAAAGTACTTGCTCGCCTCGCGCGGGTCACCGGCGCTCAGGGCGCTCTGCGCGCTCATCGAGCTGATGATGGAATAGAAACCGGCAAACAGGTTGGCGGTGGTAAACAGGTTGGGCAGCAGGTAGATGCCACGATGGCGCACCTTGCGCCCTTCGGCGTCATGCCCTTCTTCAACGTGCTCATCGACAGGTAGCAGGCTTTCGGCGTCGGAGGGCTTGTTCGGCTCTTCGGGACGTTCGCTCATGGAGGGTACCTTGCAACAGGATGGAAAATGTTCGACACGGGCCTGCAAAACAGGTTCTGACGGCAGGCCACTGGTCTGCTTTATACCAGAAGCTGACTGTCAGAACGAAAAAACGCGGCCGAAGCCGCGTTTTTCATCTTTCGATAAGACTTAGTTCTTGGTCTTGTCGACGATTTTGTTAGCCGAGATCCACGGCATCATCGAGCGCAGTTGCTCGCCGATGATTTCGATGCCGTGAGCGGCGTTGTTGCGGCGCTTGGCGGTCATCGATGGGTAGTTGGTAGCACCTTCGGAGATGAACATCTTCGCGTACTCGCCGTCCTGGATGCGCTTCAGGGCGTTGCGCATGGCCTTGCGGGATTCTTCGTTGATGACTTCCGGACCGGTTACGTACTCACCGTACTCGGCGTTGTTGGAGATCGAGTAGTTCATGTTGGCGATGCCGCCTTCGTACATGAGGTCAACGATCAGCTTCAGTTCGTGCAGGCACTCGAAGTAGGCCATTTCCGGCGCGTAGCCAGCTTCGACCAGGGTTTCGAAACCGGCCTTGACCAGCTCTACGGTACCGCCGCACAGAACAGCCTGCTCACCGAACAGGTCGGTTTCGGTCTCGTCCTTGAAGGTGGTTTCGATGATGCCGGTACGGCCGCCGCCTACGCCCGAAGCGTACGACAGGGCAACATTCTTGGCGTTGCCGGAGGCGTCCTGGTAGATGGCGATCAGGTCAGGGATACCGCCGCCCTTGACGAACTCGGAGCGAACGGTGTGGCCCGGGGCCTTCGGCGCGATCATGATCACGTCGAGGTCGGCACGTGGAACAACCTGGTTGTAGTGGATCGAGAAGCCATGGGAGAAGGCCAGGGTAGCGCCCTTCTTGATGTTCGGCTCGATTTCCTGCTTGTACAGTTGGCCCTGGAACTCGTCCGGGGTCAGGATCATGACCAAGTCGGCAGCAGCGACGGCAGAGGCAACGTCGGTCACTTTCAGGCCATGGGCTTCTGCCTTGGCAACGGTGGCCGAACCTTTACGCAGACCGATGGTGACATCTACACCGGAGTCCTTCAGGTTGCACGCCTGAGCGTGGCCCTGGGAACCGTAACCGATGATGGCGACTTTCTTACCCTGGATGATGGAAAGGTCGCAGTCTTTATCGTAGAAAACTTTCATGAAAATACCCCTGGTTATATCTCGGCCCCTGCGGAGCCATCGCTAATTTTTGAATTTAGATGCTGAGCACTTTGTCGCCACGGGCAATGCCGGTAACGCCGCTGCGCACGGTTTCGAGAATCGATGCAGTGCCGATCGCCTGGATGAAGCTGTCCAGTTTGTCGCTGGTGCCGCTCAGCTGCACGGTGTACACGCTGGCAGTCACATCGACGATCTGGCCACGGAAGATATCCGTGGTGCGCTTGATCTCGGCGCGCTGGGCACCGGTGGCCTTGACCTTGACCAGCATCAGTTCACGCTCGATGTGTGCGCTTTCCGACAGGTCGACGAGCTTGACCACTTCGACCAGCTTGTTCAGGTTCTTGGTGATCTGTTCGATCACTTCGTCATGGCCAACGGTGGTCAGCGTCAGACGCGACAGGGTCGGGTCTTCGGTCGGCGCCACGGTCAGGCTTTCAATGTTGTAGTTGCGCTGGGAGAACAGGCCGACCACGCGGGACAACGCACCTGGTTCGTTTTCCAGCAGCAGGGAAATGATATGCCGCATATCAGGTACGCTCCGTCTTGCTCAGCCACATGTCACGCATCGAGCCATCCTTGATCTGCATCGGATAGACGTGCTCACTGCGGTCAACCGCGATGTCGATGAACACCAGGCGGTCCTTCATCGCAAACGCTTCTTCCAGCTTCGGCTTGAGGTCCTTCAGGCTGGTGATGCGGATACCCACATGGCCATAGGCCTCGGCCAGCTTGATGAAGTCAGGCAGCGACTCGACGTACGAGTGCGAGTGACGACCGTTGTAGGCCATGTCCTGCCACTGGCGGACCATGCCCAACACACCGTTGTTCAGGTTGACGATCTTCACCGGCAGGCCGTACTGCATGCAGGTGGACAGCTCCTGGATGTTCATCTGGATGCTGCCTTCGCCGGTCACGCAGGCCACGTCCTGGTCCGGGAAGTTGAGCTTGACGCCCATCGCCGCCGGGAAGCCGAAGCCCATGGTGCCCAGGCCACCGGAGTTGATCCAGCGGTTCGGCTTGTTGAAGCGGTAGTACTGCGCCGCGAACATCTGGTGCTGGCCCACGTCGGAGGTGACGAAGGCATCGCCATTGGTCACTTCGCACAGGGTCTCGATGACTTTCTGCGGCTTGATGACATTGCCGTCACCCTTGTCGTAAGGGAACAGCTCGCCATTGCCACGCCATTCGTCGATCTGCTTCCACCAGGCATCCAGCGCCGCCTTGTCAGGCTGCTCGCCGATTTCCTTGAGGATGCCGAGCATTTCGCTGAGCACGCTGTCGACCGGGCCGACGATCGGCACGTCGGCCTTGATCATCTTGGAGATCGACGCCGGGTCGATATCGATATGGATGATCTTGGCGTTCGGGCAGAACTTGGCCGGGCCGTTGACCACGCGGTCGTCAAAACGGGCACCGACGGCGAAGATGACGTCGGCATGGTGCATGGCCATGTTGGCAGTGAAGCTGCCGTGCATGCCGAGCATGCCGAGGAACTGGCGGTCGGTACCCGGGAAGCCACCCAGACCCATCAGGGTATTGGTGACCGGCAGGTTCAGCGACTTGGCGATTTCGGTCAGGGCTTCGGAGCCACCACCGAGGATCACGCCGCCACCGGAGTAGACGATCGGGCGCTTGGCCGCCAGCAGCATCTCGGCAGCCTTGCGGATCTGGCCGGAGTGGCCGCGTACCGCCGGGCTGTAGGAGCGCAGCTTGACCTTTTTCGGGTAGACGTATTCGAACTTCTCGGCCGGGTTGGTCATATCTTTTGGAATGTCGACCACGACCGGACCTGGGCGACCGGATTGCGCCAGGTAGAATGCTTTTTTCAGAACTTCGGGGATTTCGCTGGCATGTTTGATCATGAAGCTGTGCTTCACGATCGGCCGCGAAATACCGATCATGTCGGTTTCCTGGAAGGCATCGGTACCCACCATGGTGCTAGGCACCTGGCCGGACAGGATGACCATCGGAATCGAGTCCATGTAGGCGGTGGCAATACCGGTAATGGCATTGGTCGCGCCCGGGCCGGAGGTTACCAGCACCACGCCGGCCTTGCCGGTGGCGCGGGCGTAACCGTCCGCCATATGGGTAGCTGCCTGCTCATGACGAACCAGGATGTGCTCGACTTCCGGTTCCTTGAACAGCGCGTCGTAAACATGCAGGAGAGCACCACCAGGGTACCCGTAGATGTGCTTAACGCCTTCGTCACGCAAGAAGCGGACGACCATCTCAGCGCCAGATAAAAGCTCCACGTTGTTCACCTCTAAAACGCCAGAATACCGCCCTCACTGGACGGGTCTTAATAGGTTTACTGCCAAGCAGAGCATGAGCGAACGTCAGCACTGACTGAGCAAGTATTGGGAGCGCCCCAGAGTGTTGCGGGGTTTTCCCACCCAGCGCGAGGTAACGCGTTGCGGGGTGTAACAGGTCGGCGCGGGTGTGCGCCTCATGATCTGCTTAGCGGGTCTGCTTCTGGCAGTCCCTCTACAGCGGAGATTGGATTCTTCTGATTCGGCGCCAACAAGTCAAGAAAAATTATTGCCAATTTTTCCCCAAGATGAATTCCTGCCACCACTAAAAATCGCTTCAGCAGCAGAATAAATAAGATTTCCACAAAAAAGGGCCACAATCTGCGGCCCTTGAAGGAAAAACTGAAGAAATCAGGCGGAAGGAGCAATCAATTGGTCAAATGCTGCCAACAGGCGGCGTAGCTCACGACTTTGCTCTGGCCGGTCGGTAAACACGGTTTCGGCCATGACCAGGATGCCGGAGGCGTTGGGCAACGGGTGGCCCAGCTCGACTATGATCTTCATGCGCGGCAGGAAGATCCATTGCAGCCACTGCTCGAAACTGAGGGTATCGACAGCGAAAGGCACCGTACTGGCCAGTGCCTCGTCGCTTGGCGGCTCGTCATCCCACCAGCCTTGCACCTGCAGCTCACGCTCGATCAGCAGCAGGTGGTCGGCAATATCCAGAATGCGCTGTTCAATCATCACGAATTGACCCGTGCCTTCTGCCGGGCCAGTGCGGCGCCGGCGTTATCACCCTGCTTCTCGCGGGCCTGGGCGATGGTGTTCCACAGCTCGGCCTGCAGGCTCGGGCGGCCATTGGCGTAAGTCAGGGCACGACGCGCCAGCTGCTCGGCCTGCGGCGCATCACCTTGCGACAGGCGCACCTGGGCCAGGCGGTACAGCACCTGCGGCTCGCGCGGTGCAATGCGCTGGGCACGCTCCAGGCTCGAGGCAGCACCGTTGAAGTCGCCACTGCCCTGCTGGGTCTTCGCGGTGGTCAGCAGCGCCAGCACCGGGCCGTCCAGCTGCTCGTCGGCCGACAGGCCACCTGCTGCGGCACTGCTACGCGGGATACCGGTTGGCGCGCTGGTGGTTTGCGGGGCACTATTCATCGCCGCGATGTCGAAGGGTTCGTCGGCGATCGGGTTGGGGTTGGTAGTCATCGGTGCCGAAGTGACCGGCCCTGTGGTAATCGGGCCCGGGGTGATCGGCGAGGTGCTGATCGGCGCCGCGCCATTGGCCGCCGGGAACGTCTGGATGCCCGAAGCGCCAGCGCCCTGCGGGATCATCACGGTGACGCCGGAGTCTTCAGGCAGTGTTTGCGCCTGCGCGGTGCCCGCGTTATAGCCACCCGCAGAGCGGTTGGCCGTCACGCGTTCGCTGTTGGACACGCGGGTGCTCGAGTCGACCACCGGAATATTGCCGCGCGGGACGCTGGCGCACCCCTGGAGCACAGCCAGCGCCGTCACGGCAGGAAACAGCCACTTGTTCACGTCACACCTCATCAATGCAGCCTGTGCTTAATTCATCCAGCCCTTGACCCAGTCCATGACCGACTCAACTGGATCCTGCTCGCCGCCACAGGTCGCGCCGGCGGGCGGTTCACTGCCGCGAATATACGGCATCTGCACCGCTCCCGGACAGCTGCCATCAGACCCATGGCCACTGTACGGGTCGATCCAGGCCTGCACCACGTTGTCCGGTTGCGGCATGTCCAGCGGCAGCGGGTCGGCCTTCTTCATGAAGCTGGTCCACACCTGCAGGGCACCTGTGGCACCGGTAAATGGCGTCTTGCCGTTATCGTCACGGCCCATCCATACCACGGCCAGCAGGTCCTGGCTGAAACCGGAGAACCAGCTGTCGCGCGAATCGTTACTGGTACCGGTCTTGCCCGCCAGGGTGAGATTACGCGGCAAAGTGTTGTACACCGAGCGGCCGGTGCCTTCGCGCATCACCCGCTGCATGGCGTTCTGCACCAGGTAGATGGCCCCCGGGTCGAAGGTTTGCTGGATCTGGAACGGGTAGCGCTTGAGCGGCTCGCCCTCGGCGGTGAGCACGCTGCGAATACCGCGCATCGGGGTGTTGAAGCCGCCGTTGGCGATGGTCTGGTACATGGTCGCGACCTGCATCGGTGACATGCCGCCGGCACCCAGCAGCATGGCCGGGAAGGCTGGCCAGTCGACATTCACACCCAGCCTGCCAATGGTCTTGATCACGTTGGGCACGCCCACATCCAGGCCGATCTTGGCAGTCGACAGGTTGTAGGAGTTGGCCAGCCCCTGGTACAGGTAGATGGTGCCATGCGGGCGGCGGTCGTAGTTTTGCGGGCGCCAGACCTGGCCGTCGGCACCTTTGACCGAGAACGGCTCGTCCTGCACCAGGCTGGTCAGGGTGTACCTGGTCGGTTGCTCCAGCGCGGTCAGGTAGACCGCCGGCTTGACCAGCGAGCCGATCGGCCGCACGGCATCGATGGCGCGGTTGAAGCCGGCGAAACCGGCCTGGCGGCTGCCGATCAGCGCCTGCACTTCACCGGTTTCCGGGTTGGTCACGACCATCGCCGACTCCACCTCGTCCGCCCCCTTGCGGCCCGCCAGGCGCTTGAAGGTCTCGCTCATCGAGGTTTCGGCCTTCATCTGCAGGATCGGGTCGAAGCTGGTGAAGATGCGCAGGCCTTCTTCGGTCAAGTCTTCATCGCGGTAGTCCTGGCGCAACTGGCGCTTGACCAGGTCGAGGAACGCCGGGAACGAGCTGTCGGCCAGGCTGCCACGCTTGGTCACGCCCAGCGGCATCTTCTTCGCTGCATCGACTTCTGCCTGGCTGGCCACGCCCTGCTCGGCCACCAGGTCGAGTACCAGGTTGCGGCGGGCCAGGGCGCGGTCCGGATAGCGACGCGGGTTGTAGTAGGACGGCCCCTTGACCATGCCCACCAGCAAGGCGATCTGGTGCAGTTTCAGCTCCGATAGCGGTTGGCTGAAGAAGAACTGACTGGCGAGGCCGAAGCCGTGCACAGCACGCTGGCCATCCTGGCCGACGAACACCTCGTTGAGGTAGGCCTCGAGGATCTCGCGCTTGTCGTAGTGCAGCTCCAGCAGTACGGCCATCATCGCCTCGGTCAGCTTGCGGCTGAGGCTGCGCTCGCTGGTGAGGTAGAAATTCTTCACCAGCTGCTGGGTCAGGGTACTGCCACCCTGGCGCATGGAACCTGCCGAGGTGTTGACCCACATGGCCCGGGCGATGGACTTGGGCGACACCCCGAAGTGGCTGTAGAAATCGCGGTCTTCCGTCGCCACCAGGGTTTCGAGCAGGTACGGCGGTACCTGGTCGATCTTGATCAGGATGCGGTCTTCGAGGTTTTTCGGGTAGATGCCGCCGATCATCAGCGGCTCCAGGCGCACTACGTCGAGCGTCTTGCCGTTGGCGCCGGAAAGGCCCGCCACGTAATCGCCGGAGAAGCGCACACGCACGAACTGCGCCGGCTCCATGCCCTCGTAGAACTGGAAGCCACGGGTATTGAGCTCGACGGTGTTGCCGTTGACTGCCGCCGCGCCCGGGCCGTTGGCCGCGCTTTCACGCCGGTAGCCGAGCGCGTCCAGCTCGGTGAGGAAGTCGTTCTTGCTCAGCTTCTGGCCGGAGAACAGCTCCAGCGGCCG
This sequence comes from Pseudomonas sp. UBA6753, assembly GCF_002453565.1. Taxonomy (NCBI): domain Bacteria; kingdom Pseudomonadati; phylum Pseudomonadota; class Gammaproteobacteria; order Pseudomonadales; family Pseudomonadaceae; genus Pseudomonas; species Pseudomonas sp. UBA6753. The sequence goes on from NZ_DKHD01000002.1 coordinate 9,854, forward strand.
GGCATACACCTTGGCCGGGATGGTCCAGCGCTTGCCGGAAAACTTTTCCTGGACGACGGCATCGAGGTAAACCGCGAAGCCGGCAACGATCACCAGGCCGACCAGGCTGAGCTTCAAAGCCCAGCCCAGCCAGGCACGGGAGCGGCCGGTCGGGCGTTTCTGAGGGGTACGGGGATTTCGGGTTCGGGTCATGGCGGCGGATTATACGCACTTTATAAAGGCTGGGCAGACGCCCCCGGCGGTAGGCAGGGACGGCACCATTGACCATAATGGCGCATTCGAATTCCCTGCCCCCGGAAGGATTTCCCGTGAGCCAAGCCCTTATCACTGCGTTGCAGAACCCCGCCCTGTACCCTCACCCCGTGGATGGGTTCCAGCTCATCGAGACGCATATCTCCTGGGTCCTGCTCACTGGCGAGTATGCCTACAAGATCAAGAAGCCGATGAATTTCGGCTTCCTCGACTTCACCGGCCTGGACCAGCGCCAGCATTTCTGTAACGAAGAATTGCGCCTGAACCAGCGCCTGACCGACGGCCTGTACCTGGAAGTGTTGCCGATCACCGGTAGCGTCGACGCGCCGCAGATCGGTGGTGAAGGCGAAGCCATCGAGTACGTGCTGAAGATGCGCCAGTTCCCCCAGGGGCAGATGCTCAATACCCTGCAGGCCAATGGCGAGCTGAACGCCGCGCACATCGACCAGATGGCCCGGCAGATCGCCGAGTTCCACCTGCAGGCCCCACGCGTTCCGGTGGAGCACCCGCTCGGCACGCCGGACAGCGTGATGGCGCCGGTGGAACAGAACTTCGAGCAGATTCGCCCGTTCCTCAGCGACAAGGCCGACCTGCAGCAACTCGACGCCCTGCAGGCCTGGGCACGCAGCAGCTTCGAGCGCCTGCATGGCCTGCTGGAAAAGCGCAAGGCCAATGGTTTCATCCGTGAATGCCACGGTGACATCCACCTGGGCAACGCCACCCTGATCGACGGCAAGGTGGTGATCTTCGACTGCATCGAGTTCAACGAACCGTTCCGTCTGACCGACGTGTATGCCGACACCGGCTTCCTGGCCATGGACCTGGAAGACCGCGGCCTGAAATGCCTGGCCCGCCGCTTCATCAGCCAGTACCTGGAATTGACCGGCGACTACGAAGGCCTGGAACTGCTCAACTTCTACAAAGCCTACCGCGCGCTGGTGCGGGCCAAGGTTGCACTGTTCAGCATGCCAGCCGATGCCGATGGCGTGCAGCGCGCCACCACCCTGCGCACCTACCGCAACTATGCCAACCTGGCAGAAAGCTACAGCGCCATCCCGTCGCGCCTGCTGGCCATTACCCACGGTGTTTCGGCAGTGGGCAAAAGCCACGTGGCCATGCGCATGGTCGAGGCCCTGGGTGCGGTCCGCGTGCGTTCGGATGTGGAGCGCAAACGCCTGTTCGGCGAACAGCAGCAGGCTGACGCTGGCCAGCTGAGTACCGGCATCTATGACCAGGACGCCAATGTCGCGACCTACCAGCGCCTGCACGAGGTGGCGGCGACCGTGCTGCGAGCCGGCTTCCCGGTAGTGCTGGATGCCACCTACCTCAAGCGTGATCAGCGCCAGGCCGCAGCGGACATCGCCAGCGAGACGGGCGTGCCGTTCCTGATCCTCGACTGCCATGCGCCGGATGCGGTCATCGCCAGCTGGCTGGAGCAGCGCCGGGCAGAAAACACCGACCCGTCAGATGCCACCCTGGAAGTTGTCAAGGCCCAGCAGGCCAGCCGTGAGCCGCTGAGTGCACAAGAGCAGGTGCAAAGCACCCGCGTCGATACCCAGAGTGCCGGGAGCATGGACCAGGTGATCGAGCAGATTCGCCAGCGCTTGCCTGGGCTGTAAGGTCAGCGATTTCCTGGGCCGGCCTATTCGCGGGTGAACCCGCTCCCACAGGTACTGCGTCAGTCGTGAGGCTTGCAGATAACCTTGTGGGAGCGGGTTTACCCGCGAAGAGGCCGGCACAGGACATCTCGTCGTCCCCTATGGCAAAAGGCCGCGCATTTCCCATCCCCCGCTACACTCCTCTCTGACCTGCTCGCGATTTATCCCCCAATCCCCGTTCAGCCATCGCAAGGAGGCTCGATGAACGATGAATTGCAGCATCTGAAGAACCTTGGCAAGACCTCTGCGCAGTGGCTGCATGCAGCCGGCATCCACAGTGCATCGGATCTGCGCCGCCTGGGCGCGGTGGGTGCGTACCAGGCCGTGAAGACACGGGGGTTCCGCGCATCGAAGGTGCTGTTGTATGCCATTGAAGGCGCCCTGCTGGACATGCACTGGAACGATTTGCCGCTGGAGCGTAAAGAAGCGCTCAACCAACAACTGGATGCGAAAAGCCCTGCGCAAAAAAATCAGAAATAATTTCGGGAAGGGGATTGACGACGAAATGAGAATCGTTATGATTATCACAACTGGTCGCGAGACTGGTTGGATAAGCTAAGAGCCCCTGGTTCGGACTCTCAGATTATCTCCTCATCAGGCTAATCACGGTTATTGACCCGGCAATTTGCCGGGTCTTTTTTTGCCTCTTTGCAGCCCTATCACCGCAGTTGCGCGCAATAGTCCTGCTCCGGCATCGCTGCCGTGTACCACACAAAATCAGCCTCGCCTGCCTCGACCTGCTCACCGACCTCTGCCAACAGCAGCACCTTGCTCTCCCCCTGCGCTTGCAGGTCAGCCAGGTGCAACGGTACACCCAGGTCCTTGCGCACGTGATAAGCCCCGGCCAGCAGCAGTGCCGGCTGCGGCGCCGCCAGCAAGCGCTCGGCCATGCGCCGGTCGCGCTGCTGCTGCACGGCCAGCATCGCCGGCAACTGGCTTTCTGGCAGCATCCCGCAATGCCCGGCACGCACATGCTCCAGCAAGGCGGCCTTGACCGTCGGCGCATTGGACCTTTCGCCCGGTAACGAAGCTGGCTGTCGATAGGCCTGGCGCATCTCGCCGGGCGAGAGGTTGGCGGCCAGCACAGGCACCCGCTGCTGCAAAGCCTCAGTCACGATTGGCCCGTACAGCTGCCAATCCCAGCCGTCCTGCCATGCCAGGGCCTTGGACAGGTCTGCCGGCAAAGGTTGCCCCGCAAGCTTGTCCAGCAGCGGTTGCTGCTCGGGCTGCAGCATTTCCAGCAGCAGGCTGCCCTGCACACGTTGGCCTTGCAGGGCGCGCAGCAGCCACAGCTGCAGTGCGTGATGGTCGGGGTTGTCGTGCTTCTCGCCGACCAGCACCCGGGGGGCGGCAGACAGGCGCTGCACCAGTTGCTCAGGGCTGATCAGCTGGCCATCGGCGAGATCGACGATATGCCCCAGCTCGGCATGGCTGCGCCCCTCACTGCTCTGCCAGGCGGGCAGCGGTGGCAGGCTGGCCTGGCAGCCACCCAGTACCAGCACCAGGCACAGCGAGAAAGCGGACAGCAGCGGATGTCGCATGGGCAGCACCTCCATGTCATTCAACAATGTATAGGCCTGCACCGGCTCTTGTGGGAGCGGCCTTGTGTCGCGAAAGGGCTGCGGAGCAGCCCCAGCAATTTGTGCATCACCTGCTGAAAATCCGGGGCCGCTTTGCGGCCCTTTCGCGACACAAGGCCGCTCCCACGAAAATCGTGCACGCCTCGGCGTCTTGAATCCCCACATCAACGGGTGATGATCAGCGGATGCCCACGCTCCGGGTGCGCCTGTACCAGTACATCGATCCCGTATACCGCCTTCAACGCCGCCGGCGTCAGCACTGCTTCGGGTGCGGCAAAGGCATGGCAGCGCCCCTGTTCCAGCAGCAGGATACGGTCACAGTAGCGCGCCGCCAGGTTCAGGTCATGCAGGATCACCAGCACCGCGGCGCCACGGTCGGCAAAGCGGCGCACGGCTTCCAGGGTGGTGTGCTGGTGCAACGGGTCAAGCATCGAGGTTGGCTCGTCGAGCAGCAGCGTGCTACCCGCCTCGCCCGGCCACAGCTGCGCCAGTACCCGCGCCAGGTGCACCCGTTGCCGCTCGCCGCCAGACAACGCCAGGTAACTGCGCTCCACCAGGTGCCAAGCATCCGCCGCCCGCAAGGCCGCTTCGACGATTTCCGCATCGCGCCGCTGCCCGGTGCCATGGGGCATGCGCCCCATGCCCACCACTTCCTCGACCCGGAACGAGAACCCTAGGCTGGACACCTGCGGCAACACCGCCAGGCGCCTGGCCCGTTCCTGCCCGGCCCAGTTGGCCAGCGGCCTGTCCTGTAGCGTCACCCATCCGCGATCGGGCGCCAGCTCACCACACAGTACACCCAGCAGGCTGCTCTTGCCGGCACCGTTGGGGCCGAGCACGCCCACCACCTGCCCCGGGCTCAGCTGCAAATGAATGTCATGCAGCACTTCGTTGCTGCCCCGCCGCAAGTACAGGCCCTCGGCTTGCAACATCAGCTGCGCCCTCGTATCAGCAGGAACAGGAAAAACGGTGCACCGATAAAGGCCGTGACGATGCCGATCGGCAGCTCGGCAGGCGCCAGCAGCAGCCGCGCCGCCAAATCGGCGAACAGCATCAGCACACCGCCCGCCAACAAGGAAGCTGGCAGCACCACACGGTGATCAGGCCCGGCCAGCAAGCGCACCAGGTGCGGTACCACCAGGCCGATGAAACCGATCAACCCGGCAGCCGCCACCGCCGCACCCACGCCCAGCGCCGTGCAGAACACCAGCTCGCGCTTGAGCCGCTCCACATCGATGCCCAGGTGGCGCGCCTCCGACTCACCCAGCAGCATGGCATTCAACGCCTTGGCCCGGCGTGGCAGCCACACTGCCACGCCAGCAGCCACCAGCAGCAACGGCCACAGCCGCTGGTAACTGGCACCATTGAGGCTGCCCAGGTTCCAGAACGTCAGCGTGCGCAGCGTGGCGTCGTCGGCCAGGTAGGAGAACAACCCCACGGCAGCACCACCCAGCGCGGTCATGGCCACACCGGCCAGCAGCATCGTGGCGACGTTGGTCTGGCCATTGCGCCGCCCCAGACGATAGACCAGCGCAGTCACGCCCAGCCCGCCGATGAAAGCACACAGCGACAACAGGTAAGGGGCAAGCACATCCGGCATGCCGCCCAGCCAACTGCCGCCAACGATGGCCACCGCCGCGCCCACCGCCGCCCCGGCGGCAACCCCTACCAGCCCGGGGTCGGCCAGTGGGTTACGGAACAGCCCCTGCATGGCCACACCGGACAACGCCAGCACCGCGCCCACCGCCAACCCCAGCAAGGTGCGTGGCAGGCGGATCTGGCCGAGGATCATCTCGGCCTGCTGCAGGCCATCAGCGGCAACGGGCAGCCCCAGCAGGCGCAGGCCGGCACGCAGGGTATCGAACAGCGGCAGGCTGACCGGCCCCAGGGCCAAAGACAACCACACCGCCAGCAGGCACAACAGGCTCAGGCAAACGAACAGCGTGCGTGGCTGGACACGTTGCTTCATTGGGCGAGGCTGGCCTTGGCAGCCGGGTAGAAGGTGGCCGCAAGCAACTGCAGTGTTGCCGGCAGGCGTGGCCCGAGCCCGCCGACCAACAGCGTCGGGTCAAGCGATACCAGGCGCTTCTCGCGCACGGCGCGCGAGGCCGCCAGCGCGGGGTTTTCTTTCAGCAACGCCTGCAAGGCCTGCTCATCGGCCAGCGCCCGGTCGGAAAACACGATCACATCCGGGTCCAGCGCCGCCAGTGCTTCGCTGGAGAAATTCTTGTAGCCCTGATGTTCTGCCAGGTTGCGCCCGCCTGCCTGGCTCAGCAGCCAGTCACCGGCAGTACCCTGCCCGGCGATCAGCGGCTTGGCCCCGGCATGCCCGACCAGCAGTAACACCCCTGGCGCCTTCTGCTCCGCCCGGGCCTGCCTGACCTTGGCCTGCAAGGCATCGAGCTGCTGGTGGTAGCCCGATGCCAGGACCGCGGCCTGCTGTTCTGCGCCCAGCAACTGCCCCAGGTGCTTGAGGTTTTCATCCACCGCCGCCAGTTCGGCCTTGCTGGAGAACAGTTCGACCCGCACGCCAGCCTTGCGGATTTGCGCCAATACCGGTGGCGGCCCCATTTCCTCGGTGCCCACCAGCACATCCGGGCGCAGGCTGAGAATGCCTTCCGCAGACAGCTGCCGCTGGTAGCCGACACTGGGCAGTGACTTCAGCGATGGCGGATGCTGGCTGGTGGTGTCCACACCCACCAACCGCGCTTCACCACCCAGCGCGCTGATCCATTCGCTCAGTGCCCCACCAGCGCTGACCCAACGCTGCGGCAGCTCGGCCGCCGGGGCCTGGGTGGAGAGCACAAGGCTCGCGCACAGGGCGAGCAAGGCGACGGGACGGCGCATCATCGGGTTCCTTCTGCAGGCGGGCCGCGCGCCTTGTGGCGGGCGACGGAACTGCGCACCATAAGCAGCCGGGCGCAGCGAATGCGGGCAATTTGATAATTATTCGCATTGATGCGTCAAGCCACCACTTGTTTCACGAGTCATCCTTGCCATGCACTTCCTTTGTACCTCCCACGGCCTGGCCGAAGGCCAAAGCCGCGCCTTCAGCGTAGACGGCATCGAACTGTTCGGCGTACGCCGCCAGGGCCAGGTGTACCTCTACCGCAACCGTTGCCCGCACCGCAGCATCCCGCTGAACTGGGCGGAAGATGCGTTTCTCGATGACAGCGCCAGCCTGATTCACTGCGCCCATCATGGCGCGCTGTTCCTGATCGAAAGCGGCGAATGCGTGGCCGGGCCGTGCGAGGGCGAGCAACTGCAGGCCCTGGGCTGCCACGAGGACAGCCAGGGCATCTGGTTCAAGGGATAAGCAGCACCGGCAGGCGGCGGTCGATGACGATGCCTTCGGCGTCCAGGCGCGTGCCGTAGGCCAGCACCTCCACCCCGTCCGCCACCGCCGCGCGCAGGGCCTGGGCATAGGCCGCATCGATTTCCTCCGCCGGGCGCACCGCGTCGATACCGGTCAGGTTCACGCAATACAGCTGCACCGCCCGCACGCCCTGCCTGGCCAGCTTCGCCAGCTCGCGCAGGTGCTTGGCACCACGCTGGGTCACCGCATCAGGGAAGGCCGCGACCGTGCTGTCTGGGTAGCCCAGGGTCACGCTCTTGACCTCGACATAGGCCGGGGCACCGTCGAATTCCAGACGAAAGTCGATGCGGCTGCCTTCCTCGCCGTAGGCCACTTCACGCCTTAGAGCACTGAAGCCGAACAGTTCGGCGATGATGCCAGCACGCAAGGCCTCTTCGACCAGCGTATTGGCCCGCCCGGTATTCACACAGGCCAGCCGCCCCTGCGGGGTTTCGCTGATTTCCCAGGTGCCCGGGAGCTTGCGCTTGGGGTCGTTGGAGCGGCTGAACCACACCTGCCCGCCTTCAAGCATGCAGTTGAGCATGGAACCGGTGTTGGGGCAGTGGATGGTCAGTTGTTCGCCGCCGGGCAGTTCGATATCCGCCAGAAAGCGTTTGTAGCGGCGCAGCAGGCGTCCCTGTTCGAGTGGGGGATGGAATTGCATCAGCCTTGCCAGCTCCGCAGGCCGCGGGCGATCCGTTGCACCGCCTCTTCCAGGCGCGGCAGGCTCTGGGTGTAGGCAAAGCGCACATGGTGGCCGGCCAGGTGACGGCCGAAGTCCAGGCCGGGGGTGAAGGCCAGGTGCTCGGTCTCCAGGAAGTGCCGGCAGAAGGCGAACGCGTCACCGCCAAAGGCACTGATGTCGGCATACAGGTAGAACGCCCCCTGCGGCTCGACGGCAATGCGGAAGCCCAGTTCGCGCAGGGCAGGCAACAGGTAGTCGCGGCGGCGGGCGAACTCGGCGCGGCGCTCCTCGAAAATGGCCAGGGTCTCGGGCTGGAAACACGCCAGCGCGGCATGCTGGGCCATGCTGGGCGCACTGATGTACAGGTTTTGTGCCAGCTTCTCCAGGTCGGCCACCGCGCCAGGAGGCGCCACCAGCCAGCCGAGGCGCCAACCGGTCATGCCGAAATACTTGGAAAAACTATTCAGGACGAATGCAGAGTCGTCCACTTCCAGCACGCTGGGGGCGTCCATGCCATAGGTCAGCCCGTGGTAGATCTCGTCCACCACCAGGTGGCCATGCCGTTCGCGGGTGGCGCGGGACAGGCCGGCCAGCTCGTCACGCCCCAGCACGGTGCCGGTCGGGTTGGCCGGCGAGGCGACCAGGGCTCCAACCGTGTCCTTGTCCCAGTAGCGGTCGACAAGGTCGGCAGTCAGCTGGTAATTCACGTCCGGGCCCACCGGCACCAGCTGCGCCCCGCCCTCGACCAGGCGCAGGAAGTGGCGGTTGCACGGGTAGCCTGGGTCGGCCAGCAGCCAGTGCTTGCCTGGGTCTACCAGCAAGCTGCTGGCCAGCAGCAGCGCACCGGAGCCACCCGGGGTGATGAGGATGCGTTCAGGGTCGACACTCAGGCCGTAACGCTGGCCATAGAACCCGGCAATGGCTTCGCGCAGTGCCGGCAGGCCGCGTGCGGCGGTGTAGCGGGTGTGCCCGGCGGCCAATGCTGCCTGGCCGGCGGCAACGATGGGCGCGGCCGTGGTGAAGTCCGGCTCGCCGATTTCCAGGTGGATCACGTCGTGCCCGGCCGCCTGCAGCTCGTTGGCCCGGGCCAGCAGCGCCATGACGTGGAAGGGTTCGATGGCGCGGCTGCGCGCACTGTAGGGGTGGGCCATGACCTTCTCTCAATTGGGTCTAAACTGGAGATTCTACCTCTGCACGCCACCGAACGTGCGGCTCGCGCCGCTGTCAATTACCAGGATCGGGCGGGGTAGCGCACCCCCGATCTATCTGGTAAGTTCGGCGGCTCGCAGTCGCAGGGCCGGCGGGTGCCGGAGATGGAGCAGCCTGCGCATTGGATCAGATGAGTGAGAGGCGGTCTATTCATGTCCACCGTAGAAAAGCAAAAAGCCCAGACCATGTACGGTGTCGAGCCCTACGTAGAAACCAAGGGTGAAGAGTACATGGGCGAGCCCATGAAACAGCACTTCACCAAGCTTCTCGGCGCCTGGAAGCGAGACTTGATGGAAAGTGTCGACCGCACTGTGGATCACATGAAGGACGAAGCAGCCAACTTCCCCGACCCGGCCGACCGTGCCAGCCAGGAAGAAGAATTCGCCCTGGAGCTGCGCAACCGCGATCGCGAACGCAAGCTGATCAAGAAAATCGACAAGACCCTCGAGAAGATCAAGGCCGATGAGTACGGCTGGTGCGAATCGTGCGGCATCGAGATCGGCCTGCGTCGCCTGGAGGCCCGCCCTACCGCCGACCTGTGCTTCGACTGCAAGGAAATCGCCGAGAAAAAGGAAAAGACGGTCGGCAAAGGCTGATCTTTCTTTCCACCTGAACGGGGCGCATCATGCGCCCCGTTTCATTTATATGCCCAGCCTGACCATGACCGAATCAAGCTACATCGGGCGTTTCGCCCCCACCCCCAGCGGCTTCCTGCACTTCGGCTCGCTGGTCGCAGCCCTCGCCTCCTGGCTCGATGCCCGCGCCGTGAACGGCCGCTGGCTGCTGCGCATGGAAGACACCGACCCGCCTCGGGAAATGCCCGGTGCTCGCGATGCGATCCTGCAGACCCTGGAGCGCTACGGCCTGGAGTGGGACGGCGAAGTGGTGTTCCAGAGCCAGCGGCACGATGCCTATGCCGCGGTGGTCGACCGCCTGTTCAACATGGGCCTGGCCTACGCCTGCACCTGCTCGCGCAAGCAGCTGGAGGGTTACAACGGCATCTACCCGGGCCTTTGCCGCAACGCCGGGCATGCTCGGGAAGGCGCGGCGATCCGCCTGCGCGTGCCAGAGTTGATCTACCGCTTTACCGACCGCGTGCAGGGCGAGTTCCAGCAGCACCTGGGGCGTGAAGTGGGCGATTTCGTCATCCAGCGCCGCGACGGGCTGTATGCCTACCAGCTGGCGGTGGTACTGGACGATGCCTGGCAAGGTGTTACCGACATCGTGCGTGGCGCCGACCTGCTCGACAACACCCCGCGCCAACTGTACCTGCAAGAGTTGCTGGGCTTTTCGCAGCCGCGTTACCTGCATATTCCGCTGATCGTGCAGCCGGACGGGCACAAGCTGGGCAAGTCGTACCGCTCGCCGCCGCTGCAGGCGGACCAGGCGACACCGCTGTTGCTGCGGGCGTTGCGGGCGCTGGGGCAGGAAGCAGACCCCGAGTTGTTGCTGGCAACGCCGGCGGAGGTATTGGCGGTAGCTCGCAAGCAGTGGCGGCCCGAGGCGATTGCGCAGCGGGCCACAGTGCCAGAGGCTGATTTGCGCTGAGGCATTACCGGCCTCTTCGCGGGCACGCCCGCTCCCACAGGAACTACACCACCTTCAAGATTTGTGGTTTACCTGTGGGAGCGGGCGCGCCCGCGAAGAGGCCGGCACAGGCAACCCACCCCTCAAAAACAAAAGCCCAATAAATTCAACCTCTTGGCGAACCCTATGGATTCCCGCTAGCATCCGCCCAGCCATTTGCGCCAATAATAAGTCCAAGCCCGCAGCGCCCAACCATCGAGGCCAGCATGTACATCTATCGTTTGGTCCTGCTTCTGGTCGTGGGGATCTACCTGTTCTCCCCGGCCATCATGGACTGGTGGATCGAACCGACCGGAGCCTGGTATCGCCCTTACCTGCTCTGGCTGATCCTGATCGTCGTCACCTTCATCCTGCAGAGCCAACGAGATGCCGATGAGCTTTAGCCTGACCCAGATGATCCTGATCAGCGCCGCGTACCTCATGGTGCTGTTCGGCGTGGCCTGGATCAGCGAGCGGGGGTTGATCCCGCGCTCGATCATTCGCCACCCGCTGACCTACACCCTGTCGCTGGGTGTGTACGCCAGTGCCTGGGCTTTTTATGGATCGGTGGGCCTGGCCTACCAGTACGGCTACGGCTTCCTTGCCTGTTACCTGGGGGTGTCCGGTGCGTTCCTGCTGGCGCCGGTGCTGCTCTACCCGATCCTCAAGATCACCCGTACCTACCAGCTGTCCTCGCTGGCCGACCTGCTGGCGTTCCGTTTCCGCAGCACCTGGGCCGGGGCGCTGACCACCATCATCATGCTGATCGGCGTGCTGCCCTTGCTGGCCCTGCAGATCCAGGCGGTGGCCGACTCGATCAGCATCCTCACCGGTGAGCCGGTCAAGGCACGGGTGGCCTTCGCCTTCTGTGCGCTGATCATCCTGTTCACCATCTTCTTCGGCTCGCGGCACATCGCCACACGCGAAAAGCACGAAGGGCTGGTGTTCGCCATCGCCTTCGAGTCGGTGATCAAGCTGCTGGCCCTGGGCGGTATCGGCCTGTACGCCCTGTATGGCGTGTTCGGCGGCCCGCACGAACTGGAAGTGTGGCTGCTGCAGAACCAGACCGCCCTGGCGGCTCTGCATACGCCGCTGCAGGAAGGCCCATGGCGCACCCTGCTGCTGGTGTTCTTCGCCTCGGCCATCGTCATGCCGCACATGTACCACATGGCCTTCACCGAAAACCTCAACCCGCGCTCTCTGGTCAGCGCCAGCTGGGGCCTGCCGCTGTTCCTGCTGCTGATGAGCCTGGCCGTGCCGCTGGTGCTGTGGGCCGGCCTGCGCCTGGGCGCCACCACCAACCCCGAGTACTTCACCCTGGGCCTGGGGCTTGCCGCCAACAACCAGGCACTGGCGCTGCTGGCCTACGTCGGCGGCTTGTCGGCCGCCAGCGGGTTGATCATCGTCACCACCCTGGCGCTGTCGGGCATGGCCCTCAACCACCTGGTGCTGCCGCTGTACCAGCCGCCGGCCGAAGGCAACATCTACCGCTGGCTGAAGTGGACCCGCCGCGCGCTGATCGTCGCCATCATCACCGCCGGGTTCATGTTCTACCTGACCCAGAACAACCACCAGAGCCTGGCCAACCTGGGCATCGTCGCCTTCGTGGCCACGTTGCAGTTCCTGCCGGGCGTGCTGTCGGTGCTGTACTGGCCGACTGCCAACCGCCGTGGCTTCATCGCCGGCCTGCTGGCCGGCACCCTGGTGTGGATGGTGACCATGCTGCTGCCACTGCTGGGCAACCTGCAGGGCTTCTACATCCCGCTGCTGGACATGATCTACGTGCTGGACGACACCAGCTGGCACATGGCGGCCATCGCCTCGCTGGCGGCCAACGTGCTGTTGTTCACCCTGATCTCACTGTTCACCAACGCCAGCAACGAAGAGGTCAGCGCCGCCGAAGCCTGCGCGGTAGACAACGTGCGCCGCCCGCAACGCCGCGAGCTGCATGCCGCCTCGCCACAGGAGTTCGCCACCCAACTGGCCAAGCCGCTGGGCGCCAAGGCCGCACAGAAGGAAGTGGAACAGGCTCTGCGCGACCTCTACCTGCCATTCGACGAACGCCGCCCCTATGCCTTGCGCCGCCTGCGCGACCGTATCGAGGCCAACCTGTCCGGCCTGATGGGGCCGAGCGTGGCCCAGGACATGGTCGAGACCTTCCTGCCGTACAAGTCCGGTAACGAAAACTACGTGACCGAGGACATCCACTTCATCGAAAGCCGCCTGGAAGACTACCACTCGCGCCTGACCGGCCTGGCCGCCGAGCTCGACGCCCTGCGCCGCTACCACCGCCAGACCCTGCAGGAACTGCCCATGGGCGTCTGCTCGCTGGCCAAGGACCAGGAAATCCTGATGTGGAACAAGGCCATGGAAGAGCTCACCGGCATCGCTGCCAAGCACGTGGTCGGCTCGCGCCTGGTCACCATCAGCGAACCCTGGCGCGGCCTGCTGCAAGGCTTCATCAACGTGCCCGACGAACACCTGCACAAGCAGCGCCTGGCGCTGGACGGCCAGCCGCGCTGGCTGAACCTGCACAAGGCGGCCATCGACGAACCGCTGGCCCCGGGCAACAGCGGCCTGGTGCTGCTGGTAGAGGACCTTACCGAAACCCAGGCGCTGGAAGACAAGCTGGTGCACTCCGAACGCCTGGCCAGCATCGGCCGCCTGGCCGCCGGCGTGGCGCACGAGATCGGCAACCCGATCACCGGCATCGCCTGCCTGGCGCAGAACCTGCGCGAGGAGCGTGAGGGCGATGGCGAAATCATCGAGCTGTCCAGCCAGATTCTCGAACAGACCAAGCGGGTATCGCGCATCGTCCAGTCGCTGATGAGCTTCGCCCATGCCGGCGGCAGCCACCAGAACAGCGAAGAGCCGGTATGCCTGGCCGAAGTGGCGCAGGACGCCATCGGTCTGCTGGCGTTGAACCGGCGCAATTTCGAAGTACAGTTCTTCAACCTATGCGACCCGGAGCACTGGGCCGAAGGGGACCCGCAGCGCCTGGCCCAGGTGCTGATCAACCTGCTCTCCAACGCCCGCGACGCCTCGCCTCCCGGCAGCGCCGTGCGCGTGCGCAGCGAAGTCAGCGAGCACACCGTCGACCTGATCGTCGAGGATGAGGGCAGCGGGATCCCGAAAAACATCATGGACCGCCTGTTCGAACCCTTCTTTACCACCAAGGACCCGGGCGAAGGAACCGGACTGGGGCTCGCTCTGGTCTATTCCATCGTGGAAGAGCATTATGGGCAAATCACCATCGACAGCCCGGCCGATATCGAACGGCAACGTGGCACCCGGATCCGCGTGACCCTGCCCCGGCATGTCGTAGCGACGTCCCCTGAAATTCGAGACCGTCGAGAGAATTGAATCAATGCCGCACATTCTGATCGTCGAAGACGAAACCATCATCCGCTCGGCCTTGCGTCGCCTGCTCGAACGGAACCAGTACCAAGTCAGCGAAGCCGGCTCGGTGCAGGAAGCCCAGGAACGCTTCAGCATTGCCACCTTCGACCTGATCGTCAGCGACCTGCGCCTGCCAGGCGCGCCCGGCACCGAGCTGATCAAGCTCGGCCAGGGCACCCCGGTGCTGATCATGACCAGCTACGCCAGCCTGCGCTCGGCGGTAGACTCGATGAAAATGGGCGCGGTGGACTACATCGCCAAGCCCTTCGACCACGACGAGATGCTGCAAGCGGTGGCGCGTATCCTGCGCGACCGGCAGAACGCCCCGGCTGCCGCACCGGCGGCCGAGCCACGCGCCACCAATGGCAAGGCCGCCCCGGCCGACAAAGGCAGCGCGGCAGCCGCCAATGGCGAAATCGGCATCATCGGCTCCTGCCCGCCAATGCAGGACATGTACAGCAAGATCCGCAAGGTCGCGCCCACCGATTCCAACGTGCTGATCCAGGGCGAGTCGGGCACCGGTAAAGAGCTGGTCGCACGCGCCCTGCACAACCTGTCGCGTCGGGCCAAGGCACCAATGATTTCGGTGAACTGCGCCGCCATCCCCGAGACACTGATCGAGTCCGAGCTGTTCGGCCACGAGAAAGGCGCGTTCACCGGCGCCAGCGCCGGGCGCGCTGGCCTGGTGGAAGCTGCCGATGGCGGTACCCTGTTCCTCGACGAAATCGGCGAACTGCCGCTGGAAGCCCAGGCCCGCCTGCTGCGCGTGCTGCAGGAAGGCGAGATTCGCCGGGTGGGTTCGGTACAGTCGCAAAAGGTCGATGTACGCCTGATCGCCGCGACCCACCGCGACCTGAAAAACCTGGCCAAGGCCGGCCAGTTCCGTGAAGACCTGTATTACCGCCTGCACGTGATCGCCCTGAAACTGCCTGCCCTGCGCGAGCGAGGCAGCGACGTCAACGAGATCGCCAGCGCCTTCCTCGCCCGCCAGAGCGCGCGCATCGGCCGCGACGACCTGCACTTCTCGGCCGAAGCCGAGCAGGCCATTCGTCACTACAGCTGGCCGGGTAACGTGCGAGAGCTGGAAAACGCCGTTGAGCGCGCGGTGATCCTCAGCGAGAGCGCAGAAATTTCCGCCGACCTGCTGGGCATCGACATCGAGCTGGGCGACCTGGAGGAGGACGAAATCCTCGACAACGCCCTGGTCGTGGCCAGTTCGGCGAATGCCAGCCATGAGCCGACCGAGGACCTGTCGCTGGAAGACTACTTCCAGCACTTCGTGCTCGAGCACCAGGACCACATGACCGAGACCGAACTGGCCCGCAAGCTCGGGGTCAGCCGCAAATGCCTGTGGGAACGCCGCCAGCGCCTGGGTATCCCGCGGCGCAAGAGCAACGCTACCAGCGAGTAACCGCGCTGCCTGGGCGGGAGGCTCCTCCTGCCCCTATCTACAACCTCTCCGGCCCCTTCGCGGGCATGCCCGCTCCACAGGAATTTCACTGCCCTAAAGGGTGGTGCAACCCCTGTGGGAGCTGGCGTGCCCGCGAAAGGGCCGGCAAAGCCAGCGCACACACCCCAGGTAACACATCAGCCCCCGCAAAAATCTGTTACCCAAGCTTTCCGCCGTAACAGTTCCCGAGGCGTACGGTAACGAAATTTCGACATTTTCGACCGCTGAAAAACTGCTCACAACCTCCAAACCCTTGATTTTACTGGGTTTGCAAAAGTTGGCACGGCACCTGCTATATGTCTGGTACAAGAACAATAACAAGCACTGCAACTTAGAATAAGAACAAGACGAAACGGCTCACGCACAATAAAAACAAGACGGCGGAGGCGCAGCTAACTGATTCTTTTGGAGAGGATGCGTGTTTGGGGCTTGCCCCACAACCAGGCAGAGAACAATAAAAACTGCACTAAAAAGCAGCGCCTGAACTGGTTGGATCGACAGATCAACGTGACATCAGCGACCAAAGCAATCCGTTTGCTCTTAACCCCTGGATTGGGGGTCGTCCACAAGCTTCGAGATTTGTGGACAGGGCACTCAACAAAAACAAGAAGCCCAGCAAAAAAACAATAAGAGCACGCAACGACTTCTTGGGGAGCTTAGGCTCCCCTTGTCGTTTCTACCCTTCCGGCAGGCATCCTGCTACCCGCCTACACCATTCCTTGAGTAAATGCTAGAATCCCCGCCCATCATGCGGCCATTCTCCTATTCTTGGCCGAACATTCCTTCAAACAGTGCATCCCATGCTGAAGAAGCTGTTCCAGTCGTTCCGCCCGCCCGTACCGGGCCCGCACCACAGGCGCACCACGCCTGAGGTGATCAACAAGAGCCAGCACTCGCTGCAACGCCACCAGTTCAGCCGCCATGCGGTGAACATCGTGGAACGCCTGCAGAGCGCCGGTTACCAGGCTTACCTGGTCGGTGGCTGTGTCCGCGACCTGATGCTGGGCATCACGCCGAAAGACTTCGACGTCGCCACCAGTGCCACCCCCGAACAGGTTCGTGCCGAGTTCCGCAACGCGCGCATCATTGGCCGCCGCTTCAAGCTGGTCCACGTGCATTTCGGCCGTGAGATCATCGAAGTCGCCACCTTCCGCGCCCACCACTCGGAAGACGACCAGGGCGACAGCCACCGTTCGTCGCACAATGCCAGTGGCCGCATCCTGCGTGACAACGTGTACGGCACCCTGGAAGAGGACGCGCAACGTCGCGACTTCACCATCAACGCCCTGTACTACGACCCGGTCAGCGAGCGCATCCTCGACTACGCCAACGGCGTGCACGATATTCGCAACCGCCTGCTGCGCCTGATCGGTGACCCTACCCACCGCTACCAGGAAGACCCGGTGCGCATGCTGCGCGCGGTGCGTTTCGCCGCCAAGCTCGACTTCGGCATCGAAAAGCACACGGTCCAGCCGATCCGCGAGCTGGCCCCACTGCTGCGCGAGATTCCGCCAGCGCGCCTGTTCGAAGAGAGCCTCAAGCTGTTCCTCTCCGGCCAGGGCGCCATCGTCTTCGAGATGCTGGTCGACCTGCAGTTGTTCGAGCCGCTGTTCCCGGCCAGTTCGCATGCCCTGGACGAGCGCCCGACCTACACCCACACGCTGATCAGCCAGGCGCTGAACAACACAGACCTGCGCGTGAAGCAAGGCAAACCGGTAACCCCGGCCTTCCTCTTCGCCGCGCTGCTGTGGCCAGCCCTGCCGGCCCGCGTGCTGCACCTGCAGAACCAGGGCGTGCCGCCGATCCCGGCCATGAACGGTGCGGCCCACGACCTGATCGCCGAGCAATGCGCACGCATCGCCATCCCCAAGCGCTTCACCCTGCCGATCCGCGAGATCTGGGACATGCAGGAGCGCCTGCCACGCCGCAGCGGCAAGCGCGCCGACATACTGCTGGACAACCCGCGCTTCCGTGCCGGCTACGACTTCCTGCTGCTGCGCGAAAGCGCCGGGGAAGAAACCGACGACCTCGGCCAGTGGTGGACCGACTACCAGGATGCCAACGACAGCGAGCGCCGCGAGATGATCCGCGAGCTGGGCAGCCGTGACGAAGGCACAGGCGCCGGCCCGCGCAAACGCAAGCGTAGCGGTGGCAAGCGCAAGCGCAGTGGCGACGAGGCGTTCGAGTGAGTACCCGCGCCTATATCGGCCTGGGCAGCAACCTGGACGCACCTACCGAGCAGCTGCGCAGCGCCTTGCAGGCCCTCGACCAGGTCGAAGCCACGCGCCTGGTGGCGGCCTCGGCCCTGTACACCAGCGATTCGCTGCTGCCCGGCCAGCCGCGCTACACCAACGCCGTCGCCGCCTTGGACACTGCCCTGCCACCGCTGGCCCTGCTCGATGCACTGCAGGCCATCGAGAACGAACAGGGCCGCGTGCGCAAGGAACGCTGGGGCCCGCGCACACTGGACCTGGACATCCTGCTGTTCGGCGATCAAGTGCTCGATGAGCCGCGCCTGAAAGTGCCGCATTACCACATGCATGCCCGGCCTTTCGTGCTGTACCCGCTGGCGGAACTGGTACCGGGCGATTTCCGCCTGGCCGACGGCCGCGCCCTCGCGCAACTGCTCGACGACTGTCCGTTCGTCGGCCTGGAACGCCTGTAAACCGGGCGTTCCAGCCTTGCACACTGGCGCGGTAACGCCAGTAACACCCTGATCGTAACAATGCGGTAACAGGGTGATTGACTTCCCCAACCTCGCTCACGACTATAGGCGTCCCGTGTGGCACCAAAGTGCCGCATACCCGTATTTAGGCCCGGACGGACCTGTGCCCGAACATCACGCGCGATGATGTGCCGCTCCGGAAGATGACTACACGCGTTGAATGCAGTCGTTTCTTACAGCGCCTGAACGAGGAATTTCCTACATGCCTGAAGTAACCCTGACCACCCTCAATGGCCTCAAGGCCAAGGGTGAAAAAATCACCATGCTGACCTGCTACGACGCGACCTTCGCCAAGGCCGCCAGCCAGGCCGGTGTCGAAGTGTTGCTGGTGGGCGACTCGCTGGGCATGGTCCTGCAAGGCCACGACAGCACACTGCCGGTGACCACCGCGGACATGGCCTACCATACCGCCAGCGTCAAACGTGGCAACGACGGCGCGCTGATCCTCGCCGACCTGCCGTTCATGGCGCATGCCACCCCGGAGCAGGCCTTTGCCAACAGCGCCACGCTGATGCAGGCCGGCGCCCACATGATCAAGATCGAAGGTGCTGCCTGGCTGGCCGAGACCATCCGCCTGCTGGCCGAGCGTGGCGTGCCGGTATGCGCTCACATGGGCCTGACCCCGCAGACTGTCAACGTGCTGGGCGGCTACAAGGTTCAGGGCCGCCAGGAAGCCCAGGCCCGGCAGATGCGCGCCGACGCCATCGCCCTGGAACAGGCCGGTGCAGCCATGCTGCTGCTCGAATGCGTGCCCAGCGAACTGGCGGCGGAAATCACCAGTGCCGTTTCCATCCCGGTGATCGGCATTGGCGCAGGCAGCGGCACCGATGGCCAGGTACTGGTCCTGCACGACATGCTCGGCCTGTCGCTGAGCGGCCGGGTACCGAAGTTCGTGAAGAACTTCATGCAAGGCCAGCCGGATATCCACAGCGCCCTCGTCGCTTACGTCGAGGCGGTCAAGCAAGTCAGCTTCCCAGGCAGCGAACACGGGTTCAGTGCATGAATACAGTCAAGACCGTCCGCGAACTGCGCGCCGCAGTCGCCCGCGCCCGCGGTGAAGGCAAGCGCATCGGCTTCGTGCCGACCATGGGCAACCTGCACAGCGGCCATGCCGCCCTGGTGACCAAGGCTGCGCAGCGCGCCGATTTCGTGGTCGCCAGCATCTTCGTCAACCCGCTGCAGTTCGGCGCCAACGAAGACCTCGACAAGTACCCGCGCACCCTGGCCGCCGACCAGGAGCGCCTGCTCCAGGCTGGCTGCAATCTGCTGTTCGCGCCCAGCGTCGAAGAGATGTACCCCGACGGCATGAGCGTGCAAACCCGCGTCAGCGTGCCCCACCTTTCCGAAGGCCTGTGCGGCGCCAGCCGGCCCGGGCATTTCGAAGGCGTGGCCACCGTGGTCAGCAAGCTGTTCAACATGGTCCAGCCCGACCTTGCCGTGTTCGGTGAAAAGGACTTCCAGCAGCTGGCGGTGATCCGTGCCATGGTGCGCGACCTGAACATGCCGATCCAGATCATCGGCGAGCCCACCGTGCGGGCCGAGGACGGCCTGGCGCTGTCGTCGCGCAACGGTTACCTCACGCCTGAGCAGCGTGCTGCCGCGCCAGCGTTGTACCGCACGCTGCAGCACATCGCTGCTGGCATCGGCCGTGGCCAACGGGACTTTGCCGCGCTGGTTGCCGAAGGCCAGGCGCAGTTGACCGCCGCTGGTTTCCGGCCGGATTACCTGGAAGTGCGTCATGCCGTGAGCCTGCGCCCGGCAGTGATCGATGATCGAGACCTGGTGGTGATTGCGGCGGCTTACCTGGGTAACACACGGTTGATCGACAACCTGTACCTGCATCTGGAAGAGAAGACCGCGTAACGGCCTGGGGCTGCCATGCAGCCCATTCGCCGGCAAGCCAGCTCCCACCTCGACCGCATCGGCCTCGAGCCA